>QEUY01000834.1 GCA_003577365.1 Chloroflexota bacterium
GCCGGGCTGCCGCGCGGCACGCAGGCCATGTTCGACATCAACGCCGTGGTGCGGCGCAATGTGCGCTATACGGGCGTCAGCGGCTCGTCGATCGCCGACCTAGCGATGATGCGCGATATGACCGAAAGCAAGGTGCTTTCGCCCAACAAATCGGTCTCGGCGGTGGCCGGGCTGGAGGGGGTAGCCGATGGCTTGCGCGCCGTCGCCGAGGGCCGCTTCCCCGGCAAGGTAGTGATCTTCCCCAACCTGAGCAAGCCGCTGCCGTTGACCGCGCTGCCGGACCTCAAAGCGACGCTGCCCACGGTCTACGCCAAGCTGGGCGAAGGCGAAAGCTGGACCCAAGCAGCCGAAGAGGAACTGCTGCGCCTTTTGCTATGAAATGAACCACCCGAAACGAGCGAAGCTATGCAGAGCCAACCGTTGCTTGACCAAGTGGCTGTTGTGACCGGCGCGGCGCAGGGGTTGGGCGCGGCGATTGTGCGCCGGCTGGCCGACGAGGGCGCGCATGTCGTCGTCGCCGACCTCAACGCCGAGGGCGCGCAAGCCACCGCCGCCGAGGTGGCCGCGGCCACGGGCCGCCTCACGCTCGCTGTCGCCGTGGATGTGACCCAGGAGGAGCAGGTCGAGGCGCTGTTCGCGCGCACCCTGGAGCAGTTTGGGCGTCTCGACCTGGTGGTCGCCAACGCCGGGATCGTCATCTCCGGCCCGCTGACGGAGTTTGACCTGAACCGCTGGCGCAAGGTGGTTGATGTCAACCTCACCGGTTACTTCCTTTGTGCCAAACATGCGGCGCGCATCATGATCGAGCAGCGCCGCGGGGTGATCCTCCAGATCAACTCCAAATCCGGCAAGAAGGGCAGCTATAAAAACGCCGCCTATGCGGCCAGCAAGTTTGGCGGGGTCGGGCTGACCCAGAGCCTGGCGCTTGAACTGGCCGAGTACGGCATCCGCGTCAACGCCATCTGCCCCGGCAACTTGCTCGATTCGCCGCTGTGGGTAGATTCGCTCTACAGCCAGTATGCGGAGCGGTTGGGGATCACCGTCGAGGAGGTGCGCCAACGCTATGTGGACCAGGTGCCGATGAAGCGCGGCTGCACCTATCAAGACGTGACCAACGTCGTGGTCTTTTTGGCCTCGGATCAGGCCTCCTACATGACCGGGCAGGCGATCAACGTGACCGGCGGGCAGGAGATGCGCTGAGCATGCGCTCGCGCGGGGGGGCCACGTTGGTCGGCTTCGGCTTTGGCGCGATCCAGGCCGGGCTGTTTGGGCTGGAAGCGCAGGCGAGTGGGGCCTTTGGCCGCATCGTCGTGGCGGAGGTCGTGCCGGAGATGGTGGCTGCGCTGCGCCGGGCGGGCGGCGTCTACGCCGTCAATGTCGCCCATGCCGACCGCTGCGAGACTGTACAGGTGGGGCCAATTCAGATCGAGAACCCGGCGGTCGACGCCGACCGCGGCCGGCTGGTGCAGGCCATCGCCGCCGCCCAGGAGATCGCCACCGCCGTGCCCAGCGTGGACGCCTATACCGTCCCCGGCCCGGCCAGCTTGCAGCGCATCTTGGCCGAGGGGCTGTGCCGTAAGGTCGCCACGAACGGCCCGCGCGCCGTGGTCTACGCCGCCGAAAACCATCCCCAGGCCGCGGCGCTGCTGCAGGCTGCCGTGCTGGAAGCTGTGCCGGAGGACGTACGCACCGCCGTGGCCGCACAGGTGCGCTTTGTCGACACGGTGATCGCCAAGATGAGCGGGGTCATTGCCCCGCCGGGCGACCTGACGCCGGTGACGCCGGACAGCGCCCGCGCCTTTCTGGTCGAGTCATTCAACCATATCCTGATCGGGCGGGTGGACTTTGGCCCGGCTGCGCCCTTTGGCCGCGGTCTGGCCGTCTTTGAAGAAAAGAATGACCTGCGCCCCTTTGAGGCGGCCAAGCTCTACGGCCACAACGCCGTCCATGCCCTGGCTGCCTACGTGGGTCTCTGGCTGGGGCTGGCGCAGATCACGCAACTGCGCGAGCTGCCGGGCGCACTGGCTTTCCTGCGAGCCGCCTTAGTAGAGGAATCGGGCGCGGCGTTGATGCGCAAATATGACGGGGTGGACCCGTTTTTCACGCCTGCGGCGTTTGCCCGCTTTGCCGACGACCTGCTGGCGCGTATGGTCAACCCTTTTCTGCGTGATACCACGGCGCGCGTGGGCCGCGACCCGGCGCGCAAGCTGGGCTGGGATGACCGGCTGGTGGGGGCGATGCGTTTGGC
>QEUY01000835.1 GCA_003577365.1 Chloroflexota bacterium
CGCTGGCAAGACGTCCGCTGACCCTGCGCCGTCAGAACATCGCCAGGAGATCATGCGATCATGGCTACCGCACCCATTGACCTATACGCGCCCTACGATACGCGCGTGCGCAACGCGCTCAACAACCCCCACCTCCGAACCGCCCTCAGCCGCTCGACGATCCGGCTGAGCAGCCAGCGCGTCACGGCGCTGCGCGCCGTGGACGGCCAGCGGCTGCGCGACCAGACGCGCCAGATGAAAGAGGATGTGCTGCGCCGGCTGCCTGACCTGCTGGAGCAGTTTGAGGGCAATGTCACGGCCAACGGCGGCACGGTGCATTGGGCACGCGACGCCGCCGAAGTCAACCAGATCGTGCTCCAGATCGCACGCCAGGCCAATGTGCAGAAGGTCGTCAAGGCCAAGTCGATGGCGACCGAAGAGGTGCATCTCAACCACGCCTTGGAAGAGGCGGGCATTGTGCCGGTGGAGACCGATCTGGGCGAATACATCATCCAGCTTGCCGGGGAACCGCCCAGCCATATCGTCGCGCCGGTGGTGCATAAGCGGCTGGAGGATATCAGCGCGCTCTTTCAAGAAAAGCTCGATATGCCGCCCACCTTCGACCCGGAGATGATGTGCAGCGTGGCGCGCGGCCGGCTGCGCCAGGAATTTCTGACCGCCGACATGGGCGTCAGCGGCTGTAACTTTGCGATTGCCGAGACCGGCACCGTCTGTATTGTGACCAACGAGGGCAACGGGCGCATGACGTCGAGCATGCCGCGCGTCTATGTCGCCGTGATGGGTCTCGAAAAGATGGTGCCCACGGTTGAAGATGCCTTTCTTCAATTCCAGGCGTTGACACGCAGTTCCACCGGCCAGCAGTGCAGCGTCTATCTGTCGATGACCAGCGGCCCGCGCAAGCCGGGCGACGCCGAAGGGCCGGACGAGTTCCATGTGGTGATCATGGACAACGGGCGGCTGGACATGCTGGCGCGCGACTATGGCGAAGCGTTGATGTGCATCCGCTGCGGCGCGTGTTTGAATGTCTGCCCGGTCTATCGCGAGATCGGCGGGCACGCCTATGGCAGCACCTACAGCGGCCCGATCGGCGCGGTGATCTCCCCGCTGCTGCCCGCGCATGTCACCAACCCCGAAAAGCTGCCCCATGCCAGCACGTTGTGCGGCGCGTGTCGCGATGCCTGTCCGGTCAAGATCGACCTGCCGCGGCTGCTGCTCGACCTGCGCGCCGACTATGTGCAGGAGGGGGAGTCTCCCTGGGTGGAGCATCAGGCGATCAAGGGCTTTGTCTATGCTATGCAGAGCCGGGCGCGCTACGAGGCCGCAGGCAAGGCAGGCAGCCTGGGGTCGAACATGCTGGCGAGCCTGTCGGGTGGAACAGTCAAGACCCTGCCGCCGCCGCTTTCGGGCTGGACCAACAGCCGCGACTTCCCGCCGTTTGCTAAAAAGAGTTTCCGCCAACAGTGGGCCGAGCGGCTGCGCCGGCGCAAGGTGGTCTGAGCATGAGCGACGCACGCGAGGCAATTCTCAAGCGGATGCGCACGATCCTTTCTCGCCCGGATCTGCGCTTTCCGCCGCAGCAGACCGAACCGTTGACGCATGCGACGCGCATGGTGGTCACCGACGCGCCGGGCGGCTATGAGGAGCTGGCGCAGCGTTTTGGCGAAGAGTTAGAGGCCCTGCACGGCAGCTATGAGATCTGCGAGACCGAGGCCGAGGCGCGTTTGGCGCTGGTCAGCCGTCTGATGGCGTGGATTGACCAGGACCAGAAGGAGCGTAAGGGGGCCGTCGTCGTCACCGGCCAAGAGCAGAGCGTGTTGGCTTGGGACCCTGACCTGCTGCCCATCACGGGGCTTGACTTGACGCTCGCAGACTTGGGGCTAACGCTGGTCGCGCCCGCCGAACTGCGCACAGGGGAGCAGCGCGACCGGGTGCGCCATATCCGCTACGGCATCACCGGCGTGGAGGCCGCCATGGCGAGCACCGGCTCGATGCTGGTCATCTCCGGCAAGGGTGCCAACCGCTCGGCCAGCCTGCTGCCCTTCCGCCATATTGCCTTGATCCCCTTTAGCCGGCTCTATCGCACGATCGAGGAATGGCTGGCGGAGCAGCGCGCCGCGGGCACGCTGGCCGACCTGTTCCACAGCCGCGCCAACCTGACGCTGATCAGCGGGCCGAGCAAGTCGGCGGATATTGAGATGGCGTTGACACTGGGCGTACACGGCCCCAAGTTTGTGCATGCCATCC
>QEUY01000836.1 GCA_003577365.1 Chloroflexota bacterium
TGGTCAGTTGGTCCGACAGCGTGGTGCAGAGCGAAGAGATGCGCCCCGAACTCGAATGGTGGGTTGATCTGGTCAACGTCCACGAAATGGCGCACAGCTATTTTGGCGACGCCATCGTCTGCCGCGATTTCGCCCACGCCTGGCTCAAAGAATCATGGGCCACCTATATCGAGCAATGCTGGGGCGACCACACCGGAGGCCGCGACGCCGCCGCCTATCTCTTCTATCTCCAGGCGCAGCACTATTTCCGCGAGACAGAGCGCTATCAACGCCCCATCATCACCCGCCGCTATCAGTCCTCTTGGGATCTCTACGACGCGCATCTCTATGAAGGGGGCGCGTGCCGGCTGCACACCCTGCGCTGCGAGCTGGGCGACGACCTCTTCTGGGCCGCCACGCGCGACTATCTCAGACGCTATTACGGCCAGGTCGTAGAGACCGACGACTTCCGCGCCGTCATGGAAGAACACTCAGGCCGTTCGCTGGGCAAATTCTTTGACCAGTGGTTTCGCACCCCCGGCTTCCCCGATCTCAAGGTCAGCTTCGAATATGACGAGCAGCGCCACGAAGGCACCTTTACGGTCGAGCAAAAACAAGTGGATCGGGAAAAAGGCATTCCCGCCTTTGAACTGACCACCGAGGTCGAATGGAGCGTGGGCGACGAAACCACGCGCCGCCGGATCCGCCTGAGCGAACCACGCCACATCTTCGCGTTCCCCATGCCCGCCAAACCGGCGCGCGTCCGCTTTGACCCCGACTGCCGCGTGCTGCACCGCTTGGAGTTCAACCCCGGCGCGAGCATGTTGCGCAGCCAACTGCTCAACGACCCCAACGTCGTCGGGCGCATCCTCGCCGCCCAGACGCTGCTCAAGACCTCCACACGCGCCAACATCGAAAGCGTGGTCGATGCCTTTGAACAAGAACCCTTCTGGGGGGCGCGCTGCGAATTCGCCGCCGCCTTGGGCAAAGCCGACCATCAAACGGCCATCCACGGGCTGGCGCGCCTGATTCAAGCCGAACAGGAGCCGCGCGTCCTGGTGGCGCTGCTGCGCGCCGCCGCGGCCTATCGCGATGCCGGGCTGCTGCGCGCCGTCGAAGAACGGCTGCAAACGGGGCTGCGCCCGCTGGCCCGCCAGGCCGCCTATATCGCGCTGGGCGCGCAGCGCCACCAGGCCCCCCTGGCGCTGCTCACCGCCGCCGCCGGCCAGCCCACTCCCGATGGGCGTGTCCAGGCCGGCGCGTTTCAGGCGCTTGGCGAGACCCGCCAACTCGACGCGCTGCCCATCTTGCAGACCAAGGCGGCCTATGGCGGCAGCCCCAACCGCACACGGCCTGCTGCGGTCGCCGCGCTGGCGGCCCTGGGCAAAAGCCAAGAGCGCGCCACACGCGACGCCGTCGCCGAACAACTGATCGACCTGCTGCGCGACCCCTGGCCGCCCGTCGCCTGGGCCGCGGCCCGCGGGCTGGCAGCCCTGGCCGCGCCCGCCGCCGCCGACGCCCTCGACGCCTTTGGCCGCGCCCTCTCGGCCCAAGAGCGCGCCGAAGTCGACCGCCTGGTCGCCGCGCTGCGCCAGGAGGACAAGCTCGACGGCTCCGCCGTCAAAAAAGAGGTCGAAGAGCTGCGCGACAAACTGCGCAAGCTCGAAGACCAGGTCCAGACACTCTCTGCCCGGCTCGACGCCGGCGCGCCTGCTCTCAATTCCTAACTCTCCAATCACCAGCAAAGGATGTCAGGAGAAACCATGTCCGACCCCGTCATCACCAAATTTGAGATCCACGAATACGAATACACGCTGGACAACATGGGCCGCGACTACAACGGCTTCAACCTGGTCTATGAACCCGGCGGCAAGGTCAGCGCGCGCGGCAAGATCCTGCGCATCTTCACCGATGCCGGCATCGTGGGCGAATATGCGGGCGGCAGCAACGCCGAGTACTCCACACTTCCCCAGCTTCTGCACTACCTGATTGGCCGCAGCGCCTTGGAACGCGAACGCATCTACAGCGATGTGCGCCGCGCCCTGCGCCAGGTGGCGCGCATCGGCATCGCGCCGATCGACATCGCCCTCTGGGACATCGCCGGCAAATACTACAACGCGCCCATCTACAAGCTCTTGGGCGGCTATAAGGAAAGCGTCCCCTGCTATGCCAGCACCTATCACGGCGACCACCAGCCCGACGGGCTGTCCACGCCCGAAGCCTTTGCCGACTTTGCCGAACAATGTCTGGAGATGGGCTA
>QEUY01000837.1 GCA_003577365.1 Chloroflexota bacterium
TGGGGTGGGGCCGCGCCGTGTCGAGGTCGACGCCTTGCAGTGAATCGAGGAACTGGTTCACATAGTCATGCGTGCGCCGCACACGCGCTTGCAGATAGCCTAGGTCGTGG
The DNA here is from genome assembly GCA_003577365.1 of Chloroflexota bacterium. GTDB lineage: Bacteria > Chloroflexota > Anaerolineae > Caldilineales > Caldilineaceae > QEUY01. The sequence goes on from QEUY01000837.1 coordinate 111, forward strand.
TTGGCCGGGCCAAACTCCTCGCTGCCCTCGTCGCCGTCCACCTCCGCCCATTCAAGCCGCCCCAAAGCGTACTCGGCGCGGCGCAGCAGATAGACCGTCGACGAGACGGCGTGCGCCGCGATCTGCCCGATCGAGTTGCATTCGCCCTTCCAGGGGCTTTGTGCAAACGGCTTCCACAGCAGCGCGGCGTTGGGCAGCCCCTCCAGCAGCTCTTCCATTTCCGCATAGCGCTCATCGAACAGACCGCGGTAGGTTTCGATCTCAGCCGCCGTAACAGAACTCATGGCCTTCACTTTCAGGTTGACATGGATGGTTATGGATGGTTATAGATGGTTATGGATAGTGAAAGTTGCTAGGCTGACTACTCCCCCTGGCCGAGCGTAAATCCTAGCTCACCGTCAAAGGTATAGAGATGCTCGGTCTTGATCACCTCCAGCCCGGCGTTGTGGATCCGCTCCAGCAGGCGCAGCACTTGGGGAAATTCGACGCTGCCTGCGCCGCTCGCCTCGCCTTCTCCCTCGCCGCCAAGATAGCGGCAGCGCCAGTGGTCGGAGCGGTAGGTTTCGGGCAGCCCTTCGGGATAGACCTTGACCCCGCGGTTGGTGACCATCGACAGACGCAGCCCGTCGCCGTTGGCCGCCTCCAACTGCCGGCCCAACACATTGGGGTCGCGATCCGCCTCGCTCCAATCGAGAAAGACATCCACGCCGACCAAGGCCTTGCGCTGTGCGATGGCGGGGGCCAGCGTGATCTCGATGGCCTTGTCCTGATAAGTGACCTTATCGGCGATCTGTGGCGTCTGGTCCAGCCGCTCGATCACGGCGTCGGTAAAGGCGGTTGTGCCCACGCTGCGCTCCGAGATCCCCTCGCGGTAGATGTCCGCCGTATGGATGCCGTCCTCCAGCGTGCAGAGCCAGGCGTTTTTGATGCGCTCGGCATAGCTGCCCAGCCCCAGATGCACCAGCATCTGGGTGGCGGCGACCAGCAGCCCGGAGGGGTTCGCCACGTCTCGGCCCGCAATGTCGGGCGCAGAGCCGTGGACCGCTTCGAACATCGCCGCGTCTTCGCCAATGTTGGCCGACCCGGCCAGCCCCACCGACCCGGCGACCTGGGCCGCGATGTCCGACAAGATGTCGCCGTAGAGGTTGAGCGTCACGATCACGTCCATGCTTTCGGGGATGGCGGCCACGCGTGCCGCGCCGATGTCGATGATCTGGTGCTCGCTGCGCAGCTCCGGATATTCGGGCGCGATGGCGTCGAAGGTTTTATGGAATAGCCCGTCGGTCATCTTCATGATGTTGTCTTTGGTCATGCAGGTGACCTTGCGCCGGCCATAGGCGCGGGCGTATTCAAAGGCATAGCGGATGATGTTCTCGGTGCCGGGTCGCGAGACCAGCTTGAGACCCTGATAGGTCTCCTGGCTCTGCCGGTATTCGATGCCGGCGTAGAGGTCCTCTTCGTTTTCGCGGATGATCACCAGGTTCATACCAGGGTGGTTGGAGGCGACATAGGGCGTGTAGCTTTTGCACTGGCGCACATTGGCAAACAGCCCCAACGATTTGCGCAGGGTGACGTTGACGCTCTTATAGCCGCCGCCCTGCGGCGTGGTGATCGGCCCCTTGAGCAGCACGCGGTTGCGCCGGATCACATCCCAGGCTTGGCGCGGGATGCCGGAGGAGACGCCCTGGCGATAGGCCGCCTCGCCGATCTCGATACGGTCAAACTCCAAAGGAGTGTCTGCGGCCTGCAAGATACGCAGAGTCGCTTCGGTGATCTCTGGCCCAATGCCATCGCCATAGGCAACGGCGATGCGCTGCTTGTCGGTCACGGCTCATTCCTTTCTTTGATTCAAGCTGCCGGCGGTGGCGGCCAAGTGGGCGGGAGGCAGGGCTAGATCATAGGGCTAAAGGGGTTCTGCTGCAAACTGTGCGCAAGACCGCTCGTCAGCCATGCCGACCTGGCGTATAATGCACCCAGACCGGCGCGCACAGGCATGTACTGCCGCCGGTTCAGAAGCGAGGGATCGTGTCGAATCAAGCCGTCCTAGAAGACGAAGCCAGCCTGATCGCCCAGGCGCAACAGGGCGACAAAGCCGCCTTGGCTGCTATCGTGGCCGCCCACCAAGACAC
>QEUY01000838.1 GCA_003577365.1 Chloroflexota bacterium
AGACGCATGCTCAGACCAGGCTGCTCTTTCAGGCTCGCAGCATCCATACGGTACGCAATCGAGCCTAGTTCTGTGCTTGCGATGATGGCGACTGCTACGCTGTTCGGTGCTACACAGGTATATCCTGCGCTGTGTGCGAACGCTTGGTGCTCTTGTCGATCACTATATCAGAACATATGTTCTGATGTCAAGCGCGAATTTCATAGAGGGGCGCGCGAGCGCCACCCCCAAGGGTCTGCTCGCTGCCGATGGCGCACGGCGATGCTCTATCCGTGATCCTCTATCCAGGTGCGCCGTGTCTATGCCGTCGCCCGGCTGGGGCTTGCGGCCATCTGCTTCTCAAAATGGGGCAGTACCTCGCGCGCATAGAAATCGAAGAAGCCCGCCTGGTCGTGCCCGACTTGATGGATATAGACGTGGTCAAAGCCGGCGTCGATGTATTTCTGCAGCGCCTCGATGTGCTTCTGCGGGTCGGGGCCGCAGACCAGGCTCTTGGCCGTTGCCTCCTCGTCAAAGGGTTTGACCGCCTGCTCAAAATGGGCCACTGTGCGCAGTTCCTGGCTCAGTTCGCCGCCGAGCGCGCTGGTCGGCCAGACCTTGTGGACGATGCGCTTCGCTTCCTGTTCGGTCTTGGCCCAGCAGACCGTGTGCTGGCAGTAGCGGGGTTTGCCGCTGCCGCCCGCCTGTTCAAAGGCCTCGATCAGCTTGGCGTCGGGCGCAGTGCTGATCAGCCCGTCGGCCAGTTCGCCGGCGGCGGCCACTGCCGCCGGCCCGCTGCCCGCCATATAGATCGGCGGCGCTTGCTCCGGCAGGGTGAAGAGCTTGGCGTCTTCCACCGTGTAAAACTCCCCCCAGTGGCTGACGGTCTCCCCCGTCCACAGGGCGCGGATGACGTCGATCGCTTCGTCCAGCATCGCCAGCCGCAGGTCGTGCGGGGGCCAGCGATCCCCGGCGATATGCTCGTTGAGGTTTTCGCCGGTCCCCACACCCAGGAAGAAGCGGCCCGGCATCATGGCGGCCGCGGTGGCCGCAGCCTGGGCGATGATCGCCGGATGGATGCGGATGGTGGGGCAGGTGACCCCGGTGCCAAGCCGCAGCTCGGTGGTGGCATGGGCAATCGCGCCGATCACGCTCCAGACAAAGGGGCTGTGCCCCTGCGCGCTGACCCACGGGTGAAAGTGGTCGGAGATCAACGCAAAGCTGAACCCGATCTCCTCGGCCTGGACGGCGTTACGCACCAGATCGTTCGGGGCGTGTTCCTCGCTGGACAAAGCATAGCCCAGCGCCTTTAGTGGACTCATGGTCTACTCCTTTTCACTCCCTATGCGCTCTTTTCGTTTGCCGAACGCGCAACATGCTGTGGCCCATCTCCGCCGAAGGTCGCCGGAGCCGGTCGCTCGAACCGCGAAAGACCGGCGGATGACGCCGGTCTTTCCTCGCTCGCTCTCTTGGACTACACCACACGGCTGTCCGCCCCCAGTATGGCCGAGAGGGGCGGCGCAGACCATGGGCCACGATGCAGACCCAGGATAGGGGCCAAGATAGAAAGCACGGCGGCCTGCTGCGTTGAGCACAGCAGACCCAGACGCCGCACCAGGCTGGGCCGGGAATGTGACCGCGGTCTCAGCCCGATGGCAGGGCCTGTGCTATACTAGGGGGAGAAATTTTGAGGCGAGAAGATACGATGTCCCTAACCAATTCGCACGATCATTCAACCGATCAGCCGCACAGCCAACCGCAGTTGCACGCCATCCGTGCCGCCACGCCCCCTGGTTCGGCGCGGCACGAGCAGTCGCTGCTGGCGCAATTGGGGGCCGACACCGACCAAGGGCTGTTGGCCTTGCTGCTCTCGTCGGCCCCGGTTGCGATCGTGATGGTCAACGGCCTGGGCCAGATCCTATACGCCAACGACAAGCTGGGCGAGATGTTTGGCTATGCGCCCGAAGAGCTGATCGGCCAGACCATCGAGACCCTGATCCCGGAGCGTTTTCACTTCGACCACCGGCAGCACCGCAGCGGCTTTCGCCAAAACCCGCATGTGCGCCCCATGGGGTCGGGCATGGACTTGGCCGGACGGCGCAAGGACGGCGCCGAGTTCCCACTCGAGGCGGGGTTGAGTTTTATTCCGGTAGGCAACGACCTGCTGGTCATGGGATCGATCACCGATATCACGCGGCGCAAACAGACCGAGGAGATTTTGGAGCGCCGCGTGGAGGAGCGCACCCGTGAGATCG
>QEUY01000839.1 GCA_003577365.1 Chloroflexota bacterium
TGGCCGCCATCGCCGTCAACGCCGCCGGTCTAGCCCGCGAATTTGACGTCGAGCCGCGCATCGCCATGTTGAGCTTCTCCAACTTCGGCAGCACCCCGCACGAGCAGGCCGAGAAGATGCGCCAGGCCACCGAACTGGTGAAACAGCGCCACCCCGAATACCAGATCGACGGCGAGATGCAGGCCGACGTCGCCGTCGTCCCCGAACTGATGGAGCGGCACTATCCCTTCAGCCAGGTGCGCGACGCCAACGTCCTGGTCTTCCCGCACCTGGCCGCGGCCAATACCGCCTACAAGCTGTTAAGCCGATTGGGAGGCGCTGAAGCCATCGGCCCCATCCTGGTCGGCATGGGCAAACCCGTCCAAGTACTCGCCACCGGCGCCGACGTGCGCGACATCGTCAACGCTGCCATCCTGACCACGGTCGATGCCCAGTTCAAGGCGCAGAACCTCGACAAGGCGCTGCGCTGACGGAAACCTAAGCAGACGCACGGTGGCGAGCGACCTGCTCCCGCACCTGGGGAACGACCTCATTGGCGAAACGCCGAACCTGATCGAGGTCGTTCCCCATCAAGATATAGGCGTTCATCCCATAGTCAACGGTCAGCGCCGTGAGATCGTCTACCCAGCGCGCCACAGGGCCTACGAGCAACCCTGTCGAACTGCCGTCTGTGATTTGCCCATGAATGTTTAAGATCCGTTCAATGGCAGCCGGGTCACGCCCAGCCTGCGCTGCAGCGTCATCGATGCGCTGCTGCAATTCCAAAATGCGATCTGGCGGTACATAGGCGAGCGAAGGCACCCATCCATCGCCCACACGCCCGATCAAATCCATCATCTTAGGCCCCGTTGCGCCGACCCATATCTGCATCGGGTGGGCAGGCTGCGGACCCGGGTGTACGCCTCTCAAGCGGTAGTGTTCGCCGTTGAAAAAGGCCGAGCGTTGGTTGCTCCACATCAGACGAATCACGCTGAGCGCTTCCTCAAAAGCAGCCAGCGCTTCACCCGGCGTGCGCTTGGGCCCCCCCATGGCCGCGATGGCATCCCAAAACGCGCCTGCCCCCAACCCCAGTTCAAAGCGCCCGCCGCTGAGTTGATCGATAGTCGCAGCCGCCTTGGCCAGCACTGCCGGTTGGCGCAGGGGAAGATTCATCACATCCGGAAAGATGCGGATGCGGCTGGTCTGCGCCGCGATCATCGCACAGAGGGTCAAGGTGTCGAAAAAACGCGCTTGATAGGGATGATCTTGGATCCCGATCAAGTCCAGTTCCAAAGTCTCAAGTTCCTGCGCAAAGGAAATGATGCGCCGGCCCATGCTTGCATCCGGGGTCAGAAAATGCCCAAACCGAAGGGGCTTTCCATAGTCGCTCACATCTGCTGCCTTTCTGTGCATGCTCATGCGAATGGCCGGAATTCAAGCAATTCTACACTGGCGTTAGCGGACGATCTGTAACCGGCGTATCTCCAGCCACTGCGCCTGCGCCATCACCACCCCATGGCGAAAGCGGCCCTGCGGCGTCATCTCCATATACTGGTTGTCGATCCACGCCACCAACCCCATCGGCCCGCCCGGCGCAAACGGCAAATGGAGAATAAGCAGGCCGTCCACCCAAAACCGGCACTGCGCCACGCCCCATTCGATCTCATAGCGATGCCACGCCTGCAGGTCGACCGGGACGACTGCCTCGCCAATGCGTAAGCGCCGCTGCACACGCGGCCACCACCAGCGGTACAGCCAGGGGATCCGCAGCATCGGCACGACCAACGGGGCCGACGGCAGGGCCGCCAGCGCCTCCCAGCGCCGCGCATCCAGCGTCGCCGCCTTCCACCCGCGCCCCGGCACGCCCACCGCCAGCGGCAGATCGCTGGGCGGCCCTGCAAAGAAAAACCAGAGCGTCCGCGGCAGGTCCAACCGTGGCTTGCCTGTCATGCCAAACGGGTCATTCCAAAAACCGAAGCCCGCCGTGCCGCGCAACTCCCCCACGCCATGCGAGAACCGCGCCTCGACCTGCAGCCGCAGCGGGGGCCGCCATCGAAACGCCGCCCCGCCCTGGTGACAATCGTCCACCTGGGCATTGGCATAGCGCGTCCCGTCCTGCGCGCCGAGCCCCAGCCGTATTGCGCGCTCTTGCCAGGCCACGCGGCCCGCTCCCACTTCCAGCATAAGCGGAGCCAACGACGTGGCATTCAGATCAAAATCGGGCCGCTCGCCTCGCCTAGCCATGCGCGCCG
>QEUY01000840.1 GCA_003577365.1 Chloroflexota bacterium
CACGATCTCAAAGAGGGTTTCAACCTCCTGTTCGCCCAGCGCCGCGGTCGGCTCGTCCATGATGATGACGCGCGCGTCGACGGCCAGCGCCTTGGCGATCTCCACCATCTGCTGTTGGGCCACCGACAGGTCGCGCACGCGCGTTGCCGGGGTGATGCGCGCCCCGATCTGCGCCAGTACCCGCGCTGCCTCCGCCTCCATGCGCCGGCGGTCGACGAGGCCCAGCGCGCCGCCCAGCCCAGGCTGGCGCAGTTCGCGCGCCATAAAGATGTTGGCCGCCACGCTTTGGTTGCGCGCCAAGTTGAACTCCTGATAGATGGTGGCGATGCCTAGCGCCTGCGCCTGCTGCGGGCTGCCGATCTCGACCTCCTGGCCCCCGATCCCGATGCGGCCGGCATCTTTGCGATAGGCGCCGCTGAGGATCTTCATCAGCGTGGATTTGCCCGCGCCGTTTTCACCCACCAGCGCCACCACTTCCCCGGCCTGGACCTCGAAATCCACCCCATCCAATGCCTGAACGCCCGGGAAGGCCTTCGAGATCCCCTCCATACGCAGCACGTTCTCGCCGTTCAAGGGATGCTCCTCAGCGCAAGATGACCCGATTCGTATTCTAAAGCGCATGGGGACTCGACACGCCGCCAACGCTAGGTCGAGTCCCCATGCGTGATGTCATGTTACAATCACATAGGCGCGCGTGGGCTGAATCCTACTCCGGGAAGGGGGGCGGCAGTTCCTTGGTAAAGTCCTGCGTCTCCCAGGCTTCGGCCATGGCGTCGACGTTGTTCTCGGTCACGATATCCATGCCGGAGTTGGTGAAGGACTCGAACTGCTTGCCGTTGACGATCTTGTCATAGATCATCTGCACGGTGTCATAGCCCCAGCCCCAATACTTCTGGCCGACCAGCCCGTCGAGATAGCCTTCCTTCAGATACTCCAGCTCGACGGGCAGGGTGTCGAAGGCGACGGTGCGCAGCTCGCCGTTAAGCGCGGCATCCTCCCAGAGCGGCATGGAGCCTTTTTCGGCAAAGAGCGGCCACAGCCCCACAAAGAACCAGCCGTTGAGGTCGGGGTGCGCCTGCATCGTCTCCTCGACGACCTGCACGCCGAGGTTGATGTCGTCGTTACAGGCCACGGTGGTGACGATCTCAATGCCCGGATAGGCGGCGACGCCGTCCTTGAAACCGCGGATGCGTTCCTCCAGGTTAAAGGCCCCCGGCACACCCGTCAACAGGGCGACCTTGCCTTCTTCGCCCATGGCGCGCACCAGCAGGTCGGCGGCGGCCTTCCCACCCTCGTAGTTATCCACGCCCAGATAGGTGAAGCGCCCGCTGTCCGGCGAGTCGGAATCCCAGGTCATGACCTCGATGCCGGCGTCCAGCGCCTTTTGGATGGGGTCGATGCAGCCGGTTGGGTCGTTGCACGAAATGCCGATGGCGTCGACGCCGCGCGCGATCGTATCTTCGACCACACGCGCCTGCTCGGCAATGTCCGAGGCGACGGAGGCGACATAGACGATCTCAACCGGATAGGGGCCTTGCGCGGTGAGTTCTTCGGCCTTTTTCTCGGCCCCGACGCGGCCTATCTCAAAAACGGGGTTGTTGAGCGCCTTGGGAATCCAGGCGATGGTGAGCTTGCCGTCCTCCAGGGCAGGGATCTCGCCGGCAGGTGCGGCAGCTTCTTCAGCAGGGGCTTCTGTCGCCGCGGCCTCGGCAGGCGCCTCTACCGAAGGCGCTTGGGGCGCGACGGGGGCGCATGCAGCCAATAGCAGACTGAGCACGACCACAAAGCCAATCAGCAGACTTACACGCTTGCTCATCAGACTATCTCCTTTGTGTAATGCAGGGGTAGCATAATACAAGGCAGCATAGTGACAATTGGCTCGGCGTCCACGAACAGCCACAAAGCATTTAGGTGATCTGTTTGTTCTCCCCTCCTTTCGAGATCGTGCCGGGATCACACCAGGTGAGCCGTCCTGCACGGTGGATGTGCGAGAGAGAGGCAACTGCGCGGGCACGCCATTTACTTACAGCCCACACCAATCGGGATGTAAGCGGGTCCAGATGCGGGATCGGGGCAGACGAGGCTGGCTATCAGCATAGCTGTGTGCAGTTGCCGAGATGTTGCGGCTACACAAGAGCGGCTACATAAGAGGCATCTACAGAGCAGTGTACACCGGTCGCCGCGTGGGTGCAAGCGGCAAGTGCCACCCCTGCCCGCCCGGAGC
>QEUY01000841.1 GCA_003577365.1 Chloroflexota bacterium
ATCCAGGGTAGGGACAGGCCCCCGTGCCTGTCCGGGCGTGTGCCTGTCCGTGCGCGTGGCAGACGGGCGGCCACAGGGGGCCGCACCCTACGGTGACGCGTCTCGGTAGGGACAGGCCCCCGTGCCTGTCCGGGTGCGACGGGCCGCGGCATCACACACGGGCCGCCCCCCGTGGCGGCCCCAACGGTGAACCTTGCGCGATCAAGCACTCAAGGGGCGCGGTGTTCTGCTGATCTATACGCAGCGTGCCGCCCAGGGTCGCGCGGCCGGGTAGCGCGCAAAACCCAGACCGGTCTGGAACGGCCAGATTCGCACAATTGCCGGATTCATGATACAACTGAACAGACGCGACATGGTGTCGGTTTGACGGTGTGTAGATAACAGGGCGTATCGTTGTCATAATTTTTGTTTGGTGTGCAGCCTTGTTTGATACAGCCCACAGCCGGATAGAGGCCGGCCTGAGCTTTCTTATTCATCGTCGAGGATTTGCATCTCTTGGAGGCATCGATGACCGAGATCATCAGTATCATTGGTCGTGAAGTATTGGACAGCCGCGGCAATCCGACGGTCGAAGTCGAGGTAGGGTTGGCCGGCGGCGCACAGGGCCGCGCCATTGTGCCCAGCGGCGCAAGCACCGGCGCGCATGAAGCGGTGGAACTGCGCGACGGCGACAAACAACGCTATGGCGGCAAGGGCGTGCTCAAGGCCGTCGACCATGTGAACAACGAGCTGGCCGAGGAACTGCTCGGCTATGACGCGCTCGACCAGGTCGCCATCGACACGGTGATGCGTGAACTGGACGGCACGCCGAACAAGGGCAACCTGGGGGCCAATGCCATTCTGGGGGTGAGCCTGGCTGTGGCCAAGGCCGCCGCCGAGGCCTTGGGGCTGCCGCTCTATCGCTATTTGGGCGGGGTGGCCGGGCGCACACTGCCCGTGCCGATGATGAACATCCTCAACGGCGGCAAGCATGCCGCGGGCAGCACCGATTTCCAGGAGTTTATGGTGATGCCGGTGGGCGCGCCGACCTATGCCGAAGGGCTGCGCTGGGGTGTCGAGATCTATCAGAGCCTGAAGAAGGTGCTGTATGACGATGGCTTTAGCACCAACGTGGGCGATGAGGGCGGCTTTGCGCCGTCGCTGGGCGGCAATGTCAAGGCCGTGGAGGTGATCCTGCGCGCCATCGAGAAGACCGGGCTGCGCCCCGGCGAGGATGTCTATATCGCGCTCGACCCGGCGATGAGCGAGCTATATGACGCCAAGAGCGGCGCATACAAGCTGGAGATCGAGGGCAAGACGCTCTCCAGCGCCGAACTGGTGGATCTTTGGGCCGACTGGTGCAACCGCTTCCCGATCATCAGCATCGAAGACGGCATGGCCGAGGACGACTGGGACGGTTGGCGCGCGCTCTATGCCAAGCTGGGCAACAAGGTGCAGTTGGTGGGTGACGACCTGCTGGTCACGAATGTGGAGCGCATCGAGCGCGCCATCCGTGAGAAGGCCTGCAACGCGCTGCTCTGCAAGGTCAACCAGATCGGCACGCTGACCGAGAGCATCGCCGCGATTGAGATGAGCCACCGCGCCGGCTGGGCGGCAGTGGTCAGCCACCGGTCGGGCGAGACCGAGGATGCCACCATCGCCGACCTGGTGGTGGCCTTTAATACAGGGCAGATCAAGACGGGCGCGCCGGCGCGCAGCGACCGTGTGGCGAAGTACAATCAACTGCTGCGCATCGAGGAAGACCTGGGCGATACCGCGGTCTATCCGGGCAAGAAGGCGTTCCCACACCTGAGATAGCGGAGATAAACCGCAGAGGGCGCAAAGAACGCAAAGGCCAGAGAAGGTCAGAAAGACCTATAAAGGGAAATGAGAAGGGCCGGCATCATCTGTGCCGGCCCGCTTTGTGTGCCCCTACTCCGACTCGAACGGAGATGCCCTAACGGGCACAGGCCCTCAACCTGCTGTGTATACCAATTCCACCATAGGGGCACCGAGGGCCGGGCAAAAGTCAAAAAAGGATAGCACAGCAGCGTTTTTGACAGCACCGCACGCTTTGCCTAAGATGGCGGGATATATAGCCGGCGCGTGACTCATCCGCTTTGGCAGCGCACAGGCTCAACACCATTCGCATGCTCGGAAAAAGCTACGGCCTTTGCAGGTGTATCAGGTGTATAGTGTGGGGAGAGATAGACCCATGACCGACGCGACCCCTGTTTCGCTGGAATATCGCACCGAAGTCAAACAGTTGTTGGATATTCTGGCCCATTCGCTCTATACGGACCGCGAGATCTTTTTGCGTGAGTTGATCTCCAACGCTTCCGATGCGCTCAACCGCGTGCAGTATGAGATGTTGACCAACCCCGACGTGGTGGGCGCGGATCAGGAACTGGCGATCCGCATCCAGGTCGATGCCGATGCCAAGACGCTGACCCTCGTCGACAGCGGCATCGGCATGAACCGCGATGAACTGGTGGAAAACCTGGGCACGATTGCCCATTCGGGCGCGCGCACCTTTCTACAGAGCGCGGGGGAAGGCCAGGCCGCGCTGGAGGAGATCATCGGCCAGTTCGGCGTGGGCTTCTATTCGGTTTTTATGGTGGCGGACGCCGTAAGCGTGACCTCGCGCTCGTTCCGCCCCGAAGACCAAGCCTGGACCTGGCGATCCTCCGGCGACAGCCGCTTTACGCTGGAACCCGCGGCGCAGACCGAACGCGGCACGACGATCATGATCCATCTCAAGGAAGACGCCGCCGAGTTCGCCAACGGCTGGCGCATCGAGCAGATCGTCAAGAAACACTCGGACTACGTTTCCTTCCCGATCTATCTGGTCGAGCCGGAGGGGGAGCCGCGCATCGTCAACCGGCGCAGCGCGCTCTGGCGGCAGTCGCCTTCCAAGGTCGAAGCCCAGGAGTACGAGGAGTTCTATAAGCAGTTGACCTTTGACAGCGAAGCGCCCCTGTTGCATATCCACATGGTGGCCGATGCGCCGGTCAATCTGCGCGCCGTGCTGTTTATCCCGGCCCGGCGCGAGCGCGGCCTGTTCCATCTGCGCCCCGACCACGGGCTGCGCCTCTATTCGCGCAAGATTTTGATCCAGCAGTTCAACAAGGACCTGCTGCCCGACTACTATCGCTTTGTCGACGGCGTGGTGGATTCAGAAGATCTGCCGCTGAATGTGTCGCGCGAGATGGTGCAGAGCAACCCGGTGATGCGCCAGATGCGCCGCGCCCTGACCAACCGGCTCAACAAGGAGCTCAAGACGCTGGCCGACGAAGAGCCGGATCGCTATGCCACCTTTTGGCAGGAGTTCGGCGTCTTTATCAAAGAGGGGGTTGTGACCGACACGGCCAACCAAGAGGCCTTGGTCGATCTGCTGCGCTTCCGCACCAGCAAGGGCGGCGATGCGTGGGTCTCCTTCAAGGAGGTGGCCGAACGGATGCAGCCCGACCAGCAGGCGATCTATTATGTGCTGGGCGAGGATCTGAAGTCGGTGGCGCGCAGCCCGCATCTGGACTATTTCCGCGCCCACGACATCGAGGTGCTCTATCTGGTCGACCCGATCGACGGCTATGTGACCTCGATCCTGCATGAGGCGGCGGGCAAGCCGCTGCAAAACGTGGACGATGCCGGTCTGAGCCTGCCCCAAGACGACGAGACGGCGCAGGATGTGGTGGCGCAAGAGGCGTTTGGCCCGCTGCTGGCGCGCGTCAAGGCGGTGTTGGGCGACCGCGTGCGCGATGTGCAGGAGTCGAAGCAGTTGGTCAACAGCCCTTGCCGTCTGGTGTCGCCGTCCGACAGCTTTGATCGCGACCTGCAGCGGCTGCGGCGGCTGACCGAGGAGGACTATACGACCCCCGCCAAGGTGCTGGAACTCAACCGGCGGCATCCTCTGGTGGCGAACTTGGCGCGGCTGGTGACATCCACGCCCGACGACCCGGTGATCGACGCGGCTATCGAGCAGCTCTATGACAACGCGCTGCTGCTGGATGGGCTGCACGCCAACCCGGTCGATATGGTGGAGCGGATTCAACTGCTGATGGAGCAGGCCGTGGCGGCCAAGGCAAAGGCAGATTAA
>QEUY01000842.1 GCA_003577365.1 Chloroflexota bacterium
TGGATCATCAGCCCGTTCCATTCGGCCAGGATCTTCTCATCGCGGTGGGGTTTGATGCGCTCCTCGCGCACGGCAAAGAGGATGCGCCGCGCCTCGGCCAGCGTCTGCGCCGCCTCGGCCTCGCTCACCCCAAACCGCTGCGCCACGTTGTCTAGCCCGCGGCTGACATAGAGAATGTTGCGCCCCTCGAAATTACCCCGGTCGGAGACGCCGTAATAGGTCTCAAAGATGCCCGCCTGCTGCGGCGTCAGGTGCTGCTCGATCTCGTCCGGCGTCCAGACAAAGAACTTGCCCTCCTCGCCCTCGCTGTCGGCGTCCTGCGTGCTGTAGAAACCGCCCTGCGGCGCGGTCATCTCGCGCAGTACATAGTCGATCGTCTCGTCGAGCACGCGACGGTAGAGATCGCTGCGCGTGATCTGCCAGGCGTGCAGATAGGTGCGCAGCAGTTGGGCGTTGTCATAGAGCATCTTTTCAAAGTGCGGCACCAGCCAGACCGCGTCCACACTGTAGCGGTGAAAGCCGCCGCCCAACTGGTCGTAGATGCCGCCCAGCGCCATCTGCTCCAGCGTCAACTCGGCCATATAGAGCGTGTCGAGGTCGCGGCTGTGGCGGTATTGGGTCAGGATAAAGTCAAGCGTCATCGGCTGCGGGAATTTGGGCTGGGAGCCAAAGCCGCCGTGCTCGTCGTCGAAAACTTGGCGCAGTTGGGCGAGCGCCTCATGCAGCGTCTCGCTGCCCAGGTCGGCGCTCTGCGCGCCCAGCGATGCGCTGCGCTGGAGCATCTCGGTCAGCCGTTCGGCCTGGCCCTCCACCTGGTCGCGGCGGTCGCGATAGGCGTCGGCCACCGCGCGCAGCACCTGCTGAAAGCTGGGCATGCCATAGCGCGGCTGCGGCGGGAAGTAGGTTCCGCCGTAGAAAGGCTTGGCGTCGGGCGTAAGAAAGACGCTCATCGGCCAGCCGCCCTGCCCGGTCATCGCCTGTACTGCGTCCATATAGATGGCGTCGAGGTCGGGCCGCTCCTCGCGGTCGACCTTGACGTTAACGAACAACTCGTTCATCAGCGCCGCCGTGGTTTCGTCCTCAAAGCTCTCGCGCTCCATCACATGACACCAGTGGCAGGCGCTATAGCCGATCGAGAGGAAGATCGGTTTGTCGGCGGCGCGCGCCGCGGCCAACGCCTCCTCGCCCCACGGATACCAGTCGACCGGGTTGTGGGCATGTTGGAGCAGATAGGGGGAGGTTTCCTGGGCAAGGCGGTTGGTGTGGGCGTGTTCCGGCATAGCGTCCCCTCCGGCCCGGTTCAGCGGGCGTCGTTTGTGGCGGCCCCGGCGGCTTGCGCCGTGGACGGCCCCAGGATGATCCACCATTCGAATGTGCCCCAGCATAGCAGCACGGGACGGTGTCGACAGGCAGCGGCATACCATTTGGGGCTATCTATTTTCATGCCGGCAAACGGCGCGCGGGCGCGACCTGCGCCGCATCGCGGCGTAGAGGGTCTGTGGAACTGCATTTCAGAATCAGAAAGGAGCAGGATGATGGCTGAACTATCGATCCGCCAATCGGAGGCTGTGCCAGGGGTGGCCGGGTGGGTGCGCGCCCTGCGCGCCGTCTATCTGGTCTGTGCCGCCCTGTTGACGGTGGGCGTGATTGGGCAGGTCTTTTTCGCTGGCGCGGCGCTGCTGGTGAACGGGCGCTATCTGGAGATGCATCGCGTGCTTGCCCATCTGATCGAACTGCTGGCGATGCTGACGGTGGTCGCCGGTCTCTTGACGCGGCTCTCTTGGCGCATCCAGACGTTGGGGCTGCTGTTTTTGCTGTTGATGTTCGCGCAGTACGCCTTTCTCTACGCCATGCCCGCTTTGGGGCTGCCGGCGCTGCGCGCCCTGCACGCCGTCAACGCGCTGGCGATGTTCTGGGTGGCGCTCCGCCTGGGGCAGCGCACCTGGCAGCAGCTATACGGCGGCGAAGCGACAAGGCATGATCGGTAGTGCGGTTGGAAAACCGCACGGTATGGCGGCGAGGTAGCCGGCGCGTCGCAAACGCCGGTCACCTCGCCGGAAGCTCCCCTTGGGGGGCGTTGTTTTTTAGCTCGGCGGCTTTAGCGCCGGATCTGAACGAGCGCCCTGTTGATACACCCTATACGAACGCGGCCTCAGTCTGCCTGCAGCGCCCAGAGCTGGCGCGTGATCTGGCCGTGGCCGATATGCTGCGAGA
>QEUY01000843.1 GCA_003577365.1 Chloroflexota bacterium
CGAAAAATTCATACCGTACGGACATGATAGTACGGACATGATATATCATGTCCGTACGATAATACAATACGGTCGCGTCCGGACTATAGCGCCGCCATCCACTGCCGCAGCACCTCGGCATGCTGCGGCAGCGCGACCTCCGGCTCCTCGATCTCCGGATGCCACTTCTTTTCCCATTCCGCCGCCACCATACCCTGATAGCCTTCGCGGTCCAGCAGTTCGATCACCGCACGGCACGGCACTTCGCCTTCGCCCAGCAGCACAAGCTGCCAGCTTCCATCTGGGCGCAGCCGCGCGTCCTTAATATGCACATGCGCCACGCGCGGCCCGATCACGCGCCAGGTGGTCTCAATGTCCTCGCCCATGCGGAAGGGATGATGCACATCCCACACGGCGGCGACGTTCTGGCTCGGCACCTGCGCCAGCACCTTGGCGACATCCGCCCCCTTACAGAAGGCGTCGTGCGTCTCCAAGAGGATGGTCACGCCGGCCTGTTCGGCGGTGGGTGCGGCTGTGTTCAACGCCTCGGCCACATAGCCCACCGCCTGCTCCAGGCTGACCCCCTCCGTGAGCGGCCCGCCAAATGTGCGTACCATCGGCACATTCAGGTCGGCGGCCAGGTCAATATAGCGGCGCAGCAGGTCGAGATTGGCGCGGCGCTCGGCGGCGTCGGCAAACGCAAAGCGCGTCGACAGCCCCAACCCGCAGATCGCCATGCCATGCCGCGCCAGCGTGGCGCGCACCGCGGCCCGCTGTTCGGCGCCCAGGTCCGCCGGGATGATCTCGCCGTTGAGCAGCCGCACTTCCAGCGCCTGATAGCCGTGGCGCGCGGCCTGCTCTGCCGCCTGTTCGAATGTCCAGTTGGGACAGCCCAGCGTGCTGAACGCCAGGGGAAACCGATCGCTCATCTCAAGCTCCCTCCGCTGTATAAGGAATCAGAAAACCTACCCGTTTGTGACCGGCCCATCTTGCCAAAAATCCTCCAGCCCGTCGCGCGGGACCCAATCAAGCACACGCCGCGCCTTGCTGTGGTCATAGTGGCCGTGCGGCACGTCGGCGCTGACAAAGACCAGCTCAAAGGGGGACGGCAGCGACGTAACCTCTAAGGCCCGGCGCAGCGCCCGCCCTGTGTCCGGCCAGGAGATCATAAACGGGTGCGACGCCACCGGCATGGCGGGGTTGTACAGCGCCATAAAGAGCAGCGCCGGCACTTCCAGCCCATAATATTCGGCAAAGACCCGGCAGATCTCCTGTCCCAAGTATTTCGAGTGAATATAGAGCTGGTCATAGGGCCGCCCCGGCGCGTCGGGCGGCACATCATAGTCCCAGGTGTAATCGCCCCAGCCGGCCAGATGCTGCACCAGCGGACCAGTATGCACCACGCGCCGGATGCCGTGCGCCACCGCCGCCTGCATCACATGATACGCGCCCACCGTGTTGACCAAAAAGGCGTTGACCGGGTCGGGCCGCACCACGGTGCAGTTGATGATGGCGTCCATGCCGTCGCACGCCGCCATCACCTGCATGGGGTCGCGCACATCCACCAGCGCCATCTCATGCGGCGGCGGCAGCGGGACCGGCAGCGGCGCGCCCGGCGCTTGCGGCTTGGCCTCGGCGGCCAGCTCGGCGATGGGCCGCACATCGGTGGCGCGCACTTGATAGGATGACAGCAGCTCTTGTGTAGTCACCGAGCCGATCGGCCCGCCCGCGCCCAAGATCACCACCTTGTAGATCGGTCGCGATGGCGTCGGAACGGGGGCCAGCACCTCGCGCCAGGGGCGCAGGTCGGGCGCAGGGGCCGGGTGACCAGCCCAGGCCGCCTGAAAATCATGCACCGGCTGATAGCCGAAACTGCTCTGGGCGCTGGCCGCATAGGCCAGCCGCAGCTTGGCGCGCGGGCCGGGCGCAACCAGGTGAAAGATCGCCCAGTCAGGCCGGCGCGGTGCGCCGTAGCGCAGGGCGCAGCGCACCCCATGAATCACATCCTCCACATGTACCCACGACGGGTCAAACGCCTGGGATGCGACCGCAGCATCGTCCACGATCTCCCCCACGCGCAGACAGATGCTTTGCAGCGCGCCCACACGGCTGTTTTCGCGCACCGATAACTCCGCCAGCCAGGGACAAAGCTGTGACAGATCCGGTGTCGGGCGCGGCCGCCAGCCCTCGTTCACGCGCCACTGCGCCGGCATGCGGGCGAAGAGGTCCAGC
>QEUY01000844.1 GCA_003577365.1 Chloroflexota bacterium
GGCCTAGGCGCGGCGTGGCTGTTCGATCCGCACGCATGAAACGCTCGTTGTGGAATCTGGTCAAGCTCGCCATCGGCGTGGGCTTGCTTGTCTTTCTTTACAGCCGCCTGGAAGACCCCGCCGCGCTCTGGCAGCAGATGTTCCAGGCCGACAAGCGCCTGCTGCTCTTGGGCGCGCTCTGCTATTCATCGGCGGTGGCGCTCAGCGGCTTCAAGTGGGGTGTGCTGCTGCGCGCCGCCGGTATCCGGGTCACGCTGCGCCGCCTGCTCGCCTATCAGTGGATGGCCGAGTTCTTCAATAACTTTCTGCCGGCGCAGGTGGGTGGCGACGTGATGCGCGGCTATGCTGTGGCGACCGACACGCGGCGCACTGCCGACGCTGCTGCCAGCGTGCTGATCGACCGCTTTATCGGCCTGGCCGTCTTTATGCTGGCCGCCGCGCTGGGGTCTGCCGGCATGTTGGTCTGGGGCCGGCCCGACGGCCTGCCCTTTAGCCCCGAACAGCGTGTCACCGTGCAGTTGGTCGCCCTGGGCAGCGGCGGCATCACGCTGGCCCTGGCCGCCATGCTGGTCGCGCTCCTCAGCCGGCGTCTCAAGTCCCTGGTCGAGCGCATCCTGCTGCGGCTGCCCATGCTGCGCGCCGTCGCCCCTTTTTGGCATAAGGTCGCCGCCGCCTTCAACGTCTATCGCCACGCCTATGACGCGCTGCTGTGGACCGCGCTGGGCAGTATCTTGATCGTCGTGCTCACCAGCGTCAACATCTGGCTGATCGCGCGCGCCATCCAGCCGGGGAGCATCAGCCTGCTCGAAGTGCTGACGATCAACCCGATCATCGTCTTTGTGGCGCTGATCATCCCCCTTTCCCCCGGCGGGCTGGGCGTGCGCCAAGGCGCGTTTGCCGCCACCTTTCTGCTCATGGGCGCGGGCAGCGAGCTGGGCTTTGCCGTCGGTCTGCTGCAGCAGTTCATCGCCTATCTGGTCAGCCTGCCCGGCGGCTATCTGTGGGTGCGCGGCAGCAAACAGCCGGTCGCGCCGGCGCAGCCCATCGCGTCCGATTCGTAACCTGCAATGCCAGGAGACCCGATGCCCGGTACGATCTGGCTCAGCGACGGGGAGGCGCGCCGCCTCTACGCCGGTGGCGACGCGGCGCATGACTTTGACCATGTGCTGCGGGTGACGCGGCTGGCGGTGCAGCTTGCCCAAGCTGAGGGGGCCGATGTGTCTGTGGTGCGGCTGGCCGCGCTGCTGCACGATGTCCCCACGCCCGGCGATCCGCGCCGTGACCATCATCGCGCCGCCGCCGAGTTCGCCCGCCGGTGGCTCACCGCACGCGGGCTGGGAACCGAAGCGGTGGCAGCGGTCGTTCATGCCATCGAGGCGCACCGCTTTCGCGATCAAACCGTGCGGCCCGCCACGCTGGAGGCGCAGTGCCTCTATGACGCCGACAAACTGGACAGCATCGGCGCGATCGGAATTGGCCGCGCCTTTGCCTTTGCCGGGGCGCATGGGCGTCGGCTCTGGACTGAACCGGTCGGCGCGGCCCCGCCCGACGACGCCCAGCCCCAGGGCCGCGACTATACGCCGGTGCATGAGTATGTCTATAAGCTGCGCCGCATCCTCGCCACGCTGCACACTGCCAGCGCACGGCGTATCGGCGCAGCGCGCCATGCGTATATGCAGACCTTCTTCGAGCGGCTCGACGCTGAGATGCGCGGCGATGAGGAAGCTTAACAAATGGATACGGCATCTGTGATTCTGAACCGATTCCGCTCTCGACTCCGCTGCCGCGCTTTCATTCGGTTTGTGTTGTCTCTGCTCGTCCTGCTGCCCTCAGCCGCCCACGCCCAGACGCCGGATGCGGCGATCTCGCCCGAAGACCAGGCGAATCTCTTCAGCGGCGGCCCGCCGCCCATCCCGCCCTTTGTGCCCGGCGTCGTGTTGGTGGGCGTGCGCGACGACCTGGCGCTGGCCGCTACGGTGCTGGACGATCTGCAAGCCACCGTGGTCGACAGCCTGGACCTGCGCGGGCTGGACGGCAGTCAGGGGAGCGGCGGGGTCGGCGGGCTGCGCCTCCAGGTCCCGCCCGGCCAAGAGTGGACGGTGATCGAACGGCTGCAACAGCAGCCCGGCGTGGCCTTTGCCGAACCCGATTGGTTGGCGCAGATCGCCGAAGTGCCTATCGCCGTCGAGACGCCCGCCCAAGCC
>QEUY01000845.1 GCA_003577365.1 Chloroflexota bacterium
ATGAAGCGCACAGCACGGCGGCGATACAACCGAGGATCACCCGGCGGCTATTGGGGAAACGGCGTAGCATCGTTGATAGCTTTCCTTGCTGGTTCTTGTCGCAATGCCTGCCCCCCCACTTTACTACGGCCCGCCGCCGCTGCCTACCGACAATTGACCGATCTCTAGGACACAACTGTCCATCCAGCCCAGGTAACAAGCGCCGCTTGCGCTCCCCCCCGGCTTGTGCCACGATCAGAGCCATGCAACCGGGGTCGCCAGACCAGGTATACGCAGCCTCAAGAAACTCAAGAAAGGCAGTGATATCATGTTGATCACCAAACAGGCGGCACTCGACTATCATGCCCAGGGCAGGCCCGGCAAGCTCAAGATCGTCGCCACCAAGCCGATGGACACCCAGCTTGACCTCTCCCTGGCCTATTCACCCGGCGTCGCCTATCCTGTCTTGGAGATCGCCCAAAACCAAGACCTTGCCTACGACTACACGGCTAAAGGCAACCTCGTCGCCGTGATCAGCAACGGTACGGCCATCCTCGGCCTGGGCAATCGTGGCGCCCAGGCGTCCAAGCCGGTCATGGAGGGCAAAGCCGTGCTCTTCAAACGCTTTGCCGACGTCGACGTCTTTGACATCGAAGTCAACTCCACCGACCCCGAAGAAATCGTCCGCTTTGTCGAGATGATCGCGCCTACCTTTGGTGGCATCAACCTCGAGGACATCAAAGCGCCCGAATGTTTCTATATCGAGCAAGAAGCGCAGCGCCGCTGCGATATCCCGGTCTTCCATGACGACCAACACGGCACCGCCATCATCTCCGGCGCCGGTTTGCTCAACGCCCTTGAACTCGTCCACAAAGAGATCGGCGACGTGCGTATCGTCATCAACGGTGCGGGGGCAGCCGGCATCGCCGTCGCCGACCTCTACGTCGCCCTCGGCGCCAACCCGGCCAATATCATCATGGCCGACAGCAACGGCGTCATCTACGCCGGCCGCGAAAAGGGCATGAACGAATACAAGGCGCGCTATGCCACCACCCACAGCGCGCGCACGCTGGCCGAGGCCATGCAAGACAGCGATGTCTTCATCGGCCTGTCCGTGCCCAACAGCGTCAGCCGCGACATGGTGCGCAGCATGGCGCGCGACCCGATCATCTTCGCCATGGCTAACCCCGACCCGGAGATCACCTTTGAGGAAGTCCAGGCTTCCCGCCCGGATGTGATCTTCGGCACAGGGCGCAGCGACTACCCCAACCAGGTCAACAACGTGCTTGGCTTTCCCTTTATCTTCCGCGGCGCGCTCGACGTGCGCGCCCGCGCCATCAATATGGAAATGAAGATGGCCGCCACGCGCGCTCTGGCCGACCTCGCCAAAGAAGATGTGCCCGACGGCGTCATGCGCGCCTATGGGCTGACCGCGCTGCGCTTCGGTCGCGATTACATCATCCCCAAACCGCTCGACCCGCGCGTGTTGATGCGCCTTGCGCCCGCCGTCGCCCGCGCCGCCGTCGAAAGCGGCGTTGCCCGCCGCGACCTCGACCTCGACGCCTATATGGACCAGCTCGCCGCACGCATGGGGCGCAGCGTCTTGGTCATGCGCCAGATGGAGCGCAAAGCGCAGCAGGAGCCCAAACGCATCGTCTTTGGCGAAGGCGAACACCCCAAGATCATCCGCGCCGCCTACGCCGTGGCGACCCAAGGCATCGCCACCCCCGTGCTGCTGGGCCGCAAGCAAGAAATCCTACAGCAGACCCAGGCGCTCGACCTGGAATACACGCCCGAAATCGTCGACCCCGCCGACTCGGAGCATGCTTCTGACTACGCGCAGATCTTCCATGAGCGCCGCCAGCGCCGCGGCGTCACCCTCGCCTCGGCCCGCGACCTCATCCGCCAGCCCAACTACTTCGGCCCCATGATGGTCGCACACGGCGACGCCGACGGCTATATCGCCGGCGTCAGCTACAACTATCCCGATGTGCTGCGCCCCGCTCTCCAGATCGTCGGCACCGAGCATAACCGCTGGGTCAGCGGCGTCTATCTCATGCTCGTCCAAGACCGGCTCTACTTCTTCACCGACGCCACCGTCATCATCGAGCCCACCGTCGAGCAGTTGGCCGCCATCGCCGTCAACGCCGCCGGTCTAGCCCGCGAATTTGACGTCGAGCCGCGCATCGCCATGTTGAGCTTCTCCAACTTCGGCAGCACCCCGC
>QEUY01000846.1 GCA_003577365.1 Chloroflexota bacterium
GAGAGCGCGGCGTCGTCGAGATGGGGCGAGAGATAGATCCAATCGTAGAAGGCGCGCATGGGCAAAATGACTCCTAACCACGGCGAGATTACACAGCATTGGCCGCGCTTGTACTATACTCTTTATACTGGACTTTTTACTCAACTCTTATACTGCATTCATCGATTTGGGTTTCGATGGCTCTATCGTCCGGCGGACGAACATCGCCGGGCACACCGGCTTGCGCTGCCGGAACTAGACCGGCTAAGGGAGTCAAGCGTATGTCCATCCAACTCGCCCCACCTGTGCGCCGGATCGCGATGCTCAGTGTGCATGCCTGCCCGCTGGCGCTGATGGGCGGCAAGAAGACCGGCGGCATGAATGTCTATGTCCGTGATTTCAGCCGCGCGCTCGGCTGCTGCGGCGTGGCGGTGGATGTCTATACTCGCTCGCAGGACGACTGCCAGCCGATGATCAAGCGCGAACTGGGGCCAGGCGGGCGCGTGATCCATGTCCCCGCTGGGCCAGAGCGACCGATCCCCGTGGGTGAGATCGGTCACTACCTGGACGAGTTCGCCGCCAATGTGATCGAGTTCGCCGCAGCCGAAGGCATCGAGTATGACCTGATCCACAGCCACTATTGGCTTTCGGGGCTGGTGGCGGAAAAGCTGCGCGCCGCCTGGGGGCCGCTGCCCATTGTGCATATGTTCCACACCTTGGGCCACATGAAAAATCAGATCGCCCAAGACGACAGCGAGCGCGCCCCGCAAGACCGGCTCGACGGCGAGGCGCATGTGGTGCAGATCGCCGACCGTATCATCGCGGCCACGCCCGCCGAAGAAAGCCAGCTGATCGAACTCTATGGCGCGGACGAGCGCAAGATCGCCATCATCCCGCCCGGCGTCGACCCGGGCCGCTTTCAGCCCATCCCGCAGGATGAAGCCAAACGGCGCGTGGGCATCCCCTGCGGCGATCACAACATCCTCTTTGCGGGACGCATCGAACCGCTCAAGGGGATCGACACGCTGCTGCGCGCCATCTCGATCCTGCAGGAGCGGCATCCCGCCGCGGTGCAAAACACCTGTGTTGCCATCATCGGCGGCGACCCCTGGGCCGATGACCTGGACAGCGAAATGGCGCGGCTGCAAGCCTTGCGCCACGATCTAGGCATCCACGACCTGGTGACCTTCCTAGGGGCAAAGGACCAGGACGTGCTGCCCGCCTACTATGCCGCGGCGGAGATGGTGGTCATGCCGTCGCACTATGAGAGCTTTGGCATGGTGGCGCTAGAGGCGATGGCGATGGGCACGCCGGTGATCGCTTCGGAGGTGGGCGGGCTGGCCCATCTGATCCGGCATGGGGTCAACGGCTTTCATGTGCCCTCACGCGACCCCGAAGCCCTGGCGGCGCGCATCCTGCATCTCTTGCAGGACAAGACGTTGCGCGCCCGCCTGGGCGACCAGGCCCGCCGCTACGCCCAAGACTTCGCCTGGGAGAATATCACCCAGCGCATGTTCGACGTCTACCGCGCGGTGCAAACGGAAAATTCACCGCAGAGCCGCAGAGAGCGCAAAGAAGGGAGAGAAGAGAGAAAGAAATCGATATAGAGTTCTGTTCTCACTTCCTTCTCTGAACTCTGCGTGCTTTGTGACTCTGCGGTGAGTTACTCTTCTGTCTTCACCCCATGGCGCGCCAACACGGCGGCGAGGTCGAGGCCGGGAGTGTAATGGACAGCAGCCATGCCCACGGCGCGCGCCCCCTCGACGTTGTGGGGGAAGTCGTCGATAAAGACCGCCTCCTGCGGCGCGCAGCCCAGGCGCTCCAGCGTGCGCAGAAAGATGGCAGGGTCGGGCTTCATCACGCGCTCATAGGCCGAGCCGACGATCAGGTCAAAGGCGTCGGCCATCGGATAGCGACAGGTCACTACCTCCAGCAGGTCGTCCATGGCGTTGGAGATGATGGCGGTCTGGTAGCGCGGGCGCAGGCGGCGGACATAGTCCACCAGCGCCATGTCCAGCCGGTCGCCTGCAAAAAAGGCCTGGCGGAAATCTGCCAGGCCCTCTTCGTCTAGGCTCAGTTCAGCCTGCAGCCAGGCCCACAGCGCCTGCGCCGAGATCTCGCCCCGCTGCGCCTGCAGCCCCATGGGGCCGTTGAAGACCAACTGCTCGGCTGCGCCGGGGGCCAGGTCGAGCAGCGCCTCCAGCGCAGCGCGCGGGGTGCGGT
>QEUY01000847.1 GCA_003577365.1 Chloroflexota bacterium
GGCGCGCCCCCCCCGGCCTCACGCCGTCGAGCCTAGCCGTCGGGTCTAGACAGTGAATCGAGGCATCGGGCTAAGCGACGGCGCGCTGCCCCTTGAGCTTCTTCATGCCGTCGATCAACTTCTGGATCTGCTCGGCGGTCAGGTCGTCCGTCTCACGTGCCTTGCCATTGGAGACGCGCAGCACGTTGCGCTGCCGCACCTGCTCCCACTGCTCGCCATACAGCTCGCGCCCCATGGCCTCGAACTCCTGGCGCAGCGACGCGGGCACACCCGTCTCCTCCGCCATGCCCTCAACCTCAAAAAGATCATCGCCGTTCTGGCTCTCCTGGCTGCGGCGGTAGTGCTGCACCAAGATGCTGAGCAGCTTAGCCTTGGCCGGCTCGGTGAACTGCTTGCGCTCGCCGTCATATTCGGCCCAGACCGAGGGCAGATTGTAGAGATAGCGCCCCAGCCCGAACATGGCGCAGGCCCGCTTAAAGGCCTGGGCCTCGGTGGCCGTGCCCGCGATCTCGCTGCGTTCGCTCTGGCTGTCACCAGTTCGCGCCACAGAGTTCGTCCAGCCGGTTCTGATAGGCGCGCAGGTCGGCATAGGCCAGGGCCAACGCTTTGTTGCCGCTCTTCGCCATCGCGCCCGGCTTCCACGTCACCTGCGTGGGGTGGAACGGTTTGCGCAGTTCCACCATGACCTTGCCCAACATCTCGGTATTGTACCGCTCGCGGTCAAAGACCGGCTGAGGGGCTGCGGGAGAAGGTGTCGGCGAGGAAGTTGTCTGTGAGGTCGTATCGTTTGTTGCGGCGCTTGCGGTGCGTGTGTCGCTCATCTTGTCTGTGCTCGCTGCTGCGGGTGCAGCCTCTGTCTTGGCAGCTTTCGCCGGCTTGGCCGGTTCGAGATTGGCAGGCGTCTGGGGTGCGGTCTCCTGGGGCGCTGTTTCCTGAGCTGTGTCCTGGGCGGCTGCACTCTGAGCTGTCTTTTTCGTCGCCATGGTCCTCATCCTTCCGTTTGGTTCCTGCGGTTCGAATTGTCGATAGGTGTATTCGATCACCCAAACACTCCTGGGGTCTAGTCTGCCAGCCTGGTACGGCGCGCCCGGGGCGAGGGCCGCGGGCTAGTAGAGATAGGGGTGCTGCCCCCAATGTGCGCCGGGGGTTTCATCCTCCAGCGCCTGATAGTCGGCCTCGCTCAGATGCACGCCGGGTTGACGGCGGCCCGCCTGCATCTCGTCGAGAATGGCATTCATAAAGTCGATCTCGCTCATCTCGCCGGCCTCCACAGTGGTCAGGTGGCGCGCCGCGGGCAGCGGGTCGGTCTTGGGGGCGGGTGCAGCATCGGCGGGACGGGGGAGCCGTTGCAGCATGTAGCTCAAAAATTCCTCAACATTCAAGATGGCGGTCACCACGTTGGCCTCCTCACCGCGATCCGCCAGGTGCGCCAGCAGGTCACGCTCATGGTTGCGCACCTGGTCGAGCACGGCAGTGCGCAGCGCGGCTTCGCTCATGTTGGTCTGCACAACGGTGGCAACGACAACGGCTGTCGCCATTTTTTGTGTCCCTCCTCATTCACAATCACCCGTGACCTCAGCAGGTCTTCGTTTCTCTATTTTAGCATATTTGTTCTATTTTTGTCAACATCCAATCGCGCGTAACGCGCGCACAACTCTATTCTTGTAACCACACAAAGCCGCCGGGGGCGCTTTTTCGCACGTTTGTTCCAGAGGCCCGATCGGCCAATTCCAATGTTGACAAAAAGCCAAAAGGTCGTACAGAATAAAACATCAGTTCTATGGCCGGCTGCCCGCACCGCGGCGGTGTGCGGGCAGACAGAACAACAGCGTCGAAGTCAAGTGCGTGTGGGCAGATCGCCCGCGCGGCGTGTCGTAAATCGGGCTTGTGCGTCTACATTGGTGATGGGGTGCAAGTCGCGCCCGCCGTGCAGAGCGCAGCCTGGCCGCGCGTCATTGCCATACATGTCGTCGCCATGCGCGCCGCCCCACAACGCCGGCTTCATCTCATCTTGCCCGCCGGCCTGAGTCATTGGAGGAGAGCAGGGTTATGCATCGCCACAAAGCTGGACGCCCCAGCAAACCAGCATCCAAACGACGCCAGCAGTTGCACATCAGCCTTTACCCGGAAGATATCGAACGGCTGGACGAGTTGACTAAGAACCGCAGCGAGTTCATACGCCACTGCATCAACAAGGCGTGGGAAGAGAAACATGTAGGCGAGGTGACGGTGACGCTCACGCTGCCTAAGTGGCTGTTGCAGGGCGTCGTGAAGACCGCCGAAGCGCGGCTGCCCGCCGATCAACTCGACACCTTCTACTCGCTCGTGGGCCAGATTGTCAGCGCTAGAGATCACAACGCCACAGAACACGCTGCCACAGAACACGCTGCCACAGAACACGCTGCCACAGAACACGCTGCCACGGAGCCTATCGCCATCGAGCGCGATTCCGCTGCACACGATGCGCTCAATGGCGACGCGCTGAACGGACGATCGATTGCCGCATCAACCCGTCCAAAAGGGGACAACCGGCCCTAGTCGCCGCCCCC
>QEUY01000848.1 GCA_003577365.1 Chloroflexota bacterium
GGCGGCGGTACACTTGCCGCCTGTGGGCGGCGGTACACTTGCCGGCGACGAAACCCCTAGCATCCGCACTCGCTAAACAGTGCTACAATCATAGATGGGTGGTTGACCCGAACCGCTCAAACCTTATCTTCGACATCGGGGGGTGGTCCATGAAGCCAATGCTACGCCTCTGCAGTGTGGCCCTCCTTATGTTTAGCGTGCTCTTGGGCAGCGTCTCACCGGCAATGGCCCTGCCTATCCAACGCCATCCGGCGCGGACAGACGAGGAACTGCTCGCCGCCGTTGCTGCGCTGCGTGACCAGGACCCATGGGTCTATGAACCCTTTACCGAAGACCTGGAGCGGTGGACGACGGGCAATACGGCTCGCTCGTCGGTCGCTATTCAAGAAGGGGTGCTGCGGATCCGTCTCAAGCGCGGCGGGGCGAGCGCGGCGGCCTTTACCGGGCTGGCGCTCGACAACTTCCTGCTGGAGCTAACCGCCACCCATCACGCTGGGTCAGCGGACTATATCGCCACCGTGCTGTTCCGCATCCAAGACCCGGCGACCCTCTACGCCTTTCAACTGCGCGGCACCGGTGAGGTTGCCATCAGCCGGGTGCTCGCCGGGCAGCCGGCCTATCTTGCCCCGCCGGCTACCTGGGATGCAATCCAGACCGGCGCGGGCGCAAGCAACCGCCTTGGTATCCTGGCCGACGGCGCCATGCTGACATTCCTGGTCAATGACACGGTTGTCTACACGCTAACAGACGACGCCATTCAGCGCGGTACGCTCGGTTTGGGCCTCAGCGTCTTTGGACAAGAGAGCGCGGAGATCGCATACCGGCCCACGCGGGAGCCGGCCCCTTCTGCCGTCCCGGAATCGCCAACGGCGGCTCCCCCTGTGGCGTCCACTGCTACACCGGCCCCTACCTCAGCTTCTACCCCAACCGCCACCCCGGTCCAGGCGCGCCCGCTGACGCTCGACGACCTGCCCTTCGACTGGAGCGGGCTGGAAGCGAATTTTATCGTTTCGAATATCCGTCTGAACGAGCGCACGTTGCCCGGTTCGACCGCAACCTATATGGCGGTGGTCTTCGACGTGGAGGCCAAGTCGGACCTGGGCCTCTTTGTCTACATGGCGAACTTCTACGACGCCAGCGGAGAGATGCTGAACAATGTGCCGGTGGAGTTCAGTCTGGACCCCGCGGCATTGGGGTTTGCCGACATGCTGGGCGGATGGAACAGCGGCGCCTATGGCAGGGCCGTGGTGCAACTGCCCGGCAGCCTGTCGCGCGTGCATACCATCCGCTTTGTCCGCATCTTTTGACCTGTAGGGAGGATCGCTATGACCTGGTCACCCCTGTGGCTTCTCTCTCTCCTGGCCTTGACGAGCGCCTTGGCGCTTGCGATGGGCGGCTTCGATGCCCAGGCCGCAGACTCGCCGGAACCATGGCTAGAAAGCTTGGCTGCGCTGATGGAGTTGATCCCGGCTGAGTTTCCGCCATTTGGCAGCTCGTCCGCCCCAGCAAACTCGGACTTGTCGCCGGCTGCGCTGGACGCGATCCGCGCCGGTGAACCGTTGGCCGTCGACAACTTCAGCGCAGACGAGGGCCGTTGGTCGCCCGACGCCAATGATCCGGAGGCGTGCGCCTATGTGGACGGCGCCTATGTGATGGCCCCCATGCTCAACCTGCGCGCCACCAGCGTGAGCGATGTAACAGCCGCCAGCTTTCTCTATGAAGTGGACGTCGCCCATATCGCTGGGTCGGAGTATGACTTCGCCGCCGGGCTTGTCTTTCGCTATGCGGATCCAGATAACTACTATCGTTTTGAGGCGCAGTCGAACGGCGCATACACCCTGATCAAACGGGTGAATGGCGAGACAGAGATCCTGCTTGAACCGGTGGAGTCGCCACTCCTGGCGACCGGCGCTGACTTTGCCGCCAGGCTAGGGGTGCTGGGCCGCGGTGCTCAACTGGCGCTTTTGCTCGATGGAAGCGTGCTGCAAACCCTGGAAGACACCTCGCTGGAGCAGGGCGCGTTTGGGCTGTATGTACGCGCTCCTCAGCGGCGCTGCTTGGGGTGGGATTGTGTGAACCCCTCCCCGGCGGCGATTGCCTTTGACAATCTAGCAATCTGGTCTATCGAGTCACCGCAGCCACTGCCGGCCTGGACGGCCGCCCCCACGCCTGTGCCAACTGCCCTGCCGTCTGCTCCGGCGACGCCTACACTGCCCGTGCCCGATCTCCTGCCCATCGACTGGCAGCCGTTGCGCGAAGAGTTTGATATCACCCATCTTCGCACAGAGGAGATTCTCGAGGCGAATATGGCTCTCCCCGCCGTTTTCGTCCTTTTCGAGTTTGAAGCCGTGCGTGATGTCGGCCAAGTGGCCTACACCGCGGCTTTTATCAACGCGCAAGGCAAAGTCATCTCTGCCGCCTTGGTCGAGTTCCGGCCCGACCCCACGCTGCCCTATACCCTATACGATTCGCTAGGCGGCTGGAGAGCCGGTGTGCGCGGCACTGCGCGCTTTCGATTGATGGCGGATATGTCCAAGGTGGTCAAGATCCGGCTTGTGCGAGACCAGTGAACCAAACCCAGCTGGCCGGTCTACCTGCTGCGCGCCGTCTGGTTTGGCGTGGCGGTGCTGGTGGTCGAATTGATGCTGCTCCCCATCCGCCCGGCCTATGCGCGGTCGTTTAAAGAACCGCCCGACCGGCTCAAGGAACTTAAGGAACTGGAGAAGCGTATCTTCCATGTCGTCGACTTGCTCGATCAAGGGGCAATGGCAAAACAGATCGGCGAGCAGAAACGAGAAAATAGGAGATAGGAAATAGAAGATAGATAGCACAGACTCCGCACCTATCTGCTATCGGCTGTTTCCTATCCTCTCTCCTCTGGCCTTTGTTACCTCTGCGACTTTGTAGTGAGACTCTCGACCCCCACCGCCTACTGCTAACGCGGGTGTACAAAATTGACGATGACTGCTATGGTTTACCTATCAGCAGCACACGTTTCTAGCGCATAAGGAGCAGACGCATGAAGCTGGCTTTGCGATCACGGGCCGCGGTGCTGGCCCTCTTCATGGCCTGGGTGCTGGGCTTGACCCCGGCGGCACTCTGGGCCGCGCCCCACGCCCAGGCCGCCGAGCCGGTCATCATCGGCTATTATCAGTCGGATGTCATGCCGGCGGCCTCTGGTCCTGGGCTGCAGATCTCGCTCACGCTCTATGACGACGGGAGCGCCGAGGTCATCAGCGACTATCTCAACGACGAGCCGCCCATCGTCGAGGTCGGCGCCTGGGAACAGAACGCCGACGGCTCGGTCACGCTGCTGGTGACTGGGACCGACAGCGAAGA
The DNA here is from genome assembly GCA_003577365.1 of Chloroflexota bacterium. Classification (GTDB taxonomy): domain Bacteria; phylum Chloroflexota; class Anaerolineae; order Caldilineales; family Caldilineaceae; genus QEUY01. The sequence continues at coordinate 3,340 of QEUY01000848.1, forward strand.
CTACGGCGAGCCGATTGAACTGACCTTTGAGCTGGGCGACGACGGCTCGCTTTCGATCCCCGGCGTGGAGGGCGGCGCGTTTGGCGCCGAAGGGCTGTCGCTGGCCCCGGCAGAGCCGCCTGCTGCAGGCGCGCCCGGCGCGGCCATCACCGCCACCGCCGAGTTGACCTCGACGGGCGAGATCACCGCCACGGCGGGCGTGACCCCCGGCGCGGAGGTCACGGCGACCGGCGCGGTGACTGCCCCCGCCGCGGTGACCGAGACCGGAGCGGTGACCGAAACCCAGGCGGACCAAGAGGTGGATGTCTATCTCTCCGATCTGCTGCCCGTGACGACCGGCGCAGGCCGCCAGGTCACGCTGACGGTAAACATCGACGGCAGCGTCGAGATGGTCACCGCTCTGATGAACGGCGAGCCGCCGCTGGTCGAGACCGGCGAATGGGCGCGGTCGAGCGGCGTCTTTACCGTCACCCTGACGGCCAACGCCGAAGGTGAATATGACGAGCCGGTCGTCTACGCCTTCCAAGAGCAGGACGACCGCTCGCTACTGCTGCCGGGAGAGGAGGGCGGCCCCTTTGGCCCCGATGGGCTGGTGTTGGTCCCCACCGAGGAGCCGAGCGAGGTCGACGCGTCCGGCGTCTATGCGTCCGATATCTTACCCGCGGCCAGCGCACCGGGGATGCTGATCCTGGCGATCCTGTATGGCGACGGCGACGCCCAGGTCAGCAGCTACTATCTCAACGGCGAGCCGCCCATCGTCGAGGTGGGGTCCTGGGCTGCCAACGCCGACGCCACGCTCACCATCACTGCCACGGGGACTTTGGACCAAGACTATGAGACGCCCACCTCGGCGACCTTTGAGGTGACCGACGCCGGGCTGGTCGCGGGCAGCGTGACGCTCAAGCGGCTGCCCGCCGCGGGGACGGCTGTCGAAACCGGCGGCACGCCCGCGCCCGTTGCCCGCTATCAGACCGAGGTGATGCCCGCGGCCTCCAGCCCTGGGCTACAGATCGCGCTCACGCTCTACGACGACAACAGCGCCGAAATGTCCAGCGACTATATGAACGGCGAAGCGCCCTTTGTCGACCTGGGGACCTGGGCCGAAGGCGCGGACGACACGCTGGTCTTGACCCTAACGGGCAACGCCGACGGCCCCTATGACCCGCCGGTCGAGATGGTCTTTGAGCGGCAGGACGGCGGCTCGCTGGTCGCCGTCGACTATCCGCAGGAGATCTTTGGCGAGGCCGGGCTGACCTTCCTCCCGCTGTCCACGGAGGAGACAGGCGAAGAGACCGCGGGCAGCACGGAAGGCGGCGAGGGTGAACCGACCGGCGAACCGGAGTCCAATACGGGCGTCCAGATCGGCGGCGGGATGGTCTTCCAGTCGGCGGCGCTGCCCGCGGCCTCCG
>QEUY01000849.1 GCA_003577365.1 Chloroflexota bacterium
AACTCGGCGCGCGCCTGCGCCAACCAGTCGCCGCCTTCCACATAGTGGCGCACCAGGAAGATCTGGCCCAGGCCAAAATGCACCTTGAGGTCGATCTCGGCGGCTTCGGGTGCGGGTGTTTCCAGCACGGCACGATAGATCGCTTCGGACTCGTCGAGCAGCGCCGGGTCTACCTGGCTGCCGCGACGTGTCTCCAGGTCGCCCAGGGCCAGTTGATAGGTGGCCGCGGCCTTGCCGGCCAAGGCGCGCGCAAAGTCGGGCGCGATCTCCAGCGCCGTGTCGTAATAGTCCAACGCCTCGTCTACGTAGGCGGAATCCAGCGTCGTGGCGGCCAGTTGCGAACTGGCGTTGCCCAGCAGCAGATAGACCAGCTCTTTGCCGGCGCTGGTGGGCCAGTTGGGGGTCTGCTCTGCCGCCTCAAAATAGGCAAAGGCTTGGTGATAGTCGTCCAACGCATAGCTTGCCAGCCCCAGAGCGATCAAGCTGAGGGCCTTGGCGCGGGCGTTGACAGGATGCTCGGCGACCCCTTCCAACGTCTGCGCCTGGACCGGCACATCCACGCGCACCGGACGGCCCAGTTCGTGCGGGCCGACCAGGTCGGCGGCCTCGGTGAAGCCGCGGTAGGATACATAAAATTCGGGCTGAAGCTCGGCGCTGCCCTCTTGTTCGACCAATGCGCCGTAGATCACGACATCGGCCCCCAGGGTAGCGGCCAGTTCCTCGGCAGAGGCGGCGCGCGCCTCGCGATCGCCGCCCGTCACCGGGCAGGTGGAGTGCGGGCCGCGCAGCTCATAGGGCACGTTCAGGTCGAGTTCTGCAAAGCTGCCCTCCAGCCGGGTATAGAGCAACTGCGCCAGCTTGCGCCCATCCTGCGTGATATGGGCGCGCCCACTCTCGTCCACGGTGACAAACGGCGCCATGGCGAGGGTGAACTTGCCCTCCTCCATGGGCACAGGAAACCAGCAGCGCACGCCGGGGATGTCCGTGCGGATCTGTTGGCCCAGAGCCGGCACACCTAGAAAGGTGCCGATTGCGCCCAAAATGGTGAGCGCCAGCCCCACCGCCCACTTGGTCCTGCCTACCAGCCAACCCGTCGTAAAGGGTCTCGGTACAGTCTTCGTCATAGGTTCCTATTTGCAGAGAAATTCACCGCAAAGGTCGCAAAGAGCGCAAAGTCCGGAAGAGAAGGCGAGAATAGCGAAACGATCAAAGTCAAGCCTGGTAGATACGCAGTCGCCTACACCGTCGTTACGATAACCGTAATCAACCTAGTTGCTTATTCTCTGCTTGATCTTTCTGCTCTTTCCTTTGCGTTCTTTGCGACCTTTGCGATTTATTCATCTTCTATCCTTGATAACGTTCCAGCAGGCGATAGAGGATGCGCGCCCCGAAGTCGATGCTTTCCGCGGGCACGCGCTCGTCGGCCCCATGCACCAGCCCCAGCCCGGAGAAGCTATCAGGCAGGTTTTGCGGCAGAAAGCCATAGTTTTGAATGCCCAGGCGGGCAAACATGCGGCCATCGGTAAAGCCGCCCACCATCGCCGGGATGGGGACCGCCGCCGGGTCGGCCTCGCGCACCAGGCTCGACAGCAGCCCGACCAGCGCGATATCCGGTTCGGCCAGCCCCGGGTCGTGGCGGATGATCTCCAGCTCCAGGTCGTCGCCCAACAGCTCCTTGACCTCGGCCTGTATGTCGTCCGCCGTATAGCCGGGCAGCACGCGCCCATCCAGTTCTAGCTCGATAACGCTGGGGATCACATTGGTCTTGTGCCCGCCATGCACCACGGTGGCGTTGACTGTGTTGTGCAGCAGCGCGTCCAGCACGCGCGCGGCGTGGATGCCCTGGGCGGCCATCTGGTCGAGCGTGGCGTCGGTCTGGGCAGTGTCCAGCAGACGGGCCAAAAGTGTGTCGGCGGGCGCGGGCAGCGCCTCGGCAATCGCCGCGATCATCTGGTGGGCGACGGGGGTGAGATGCACGGGCAGCCGGTTTTGGTCGAGCGTGCTGAGGGCGCGCCCCAAGCGCGCCATCGCGCCGCCGCGCAGCGGCAGCGAGCCATGCCCGCCCGGCCCGCGCAGCGTGGCCTTCATCCAGCAGACCTGCTTTTCCGCCACCATGATCGGATAGAAGCGCTGGCCGAGGATGGTCTGCGCCGCGCCGCCCCCTTCGCCGATGGCATAGCGCACGCCC
>QEUY01000850.1 GCA_003577365.1 Chloroflexota bacterium
GGACGCTCCATTTTGTGTTGGAGCGCGACACGGCCTTCGGCAGCGGCGGCGGCACAGCCGGGCTGGTCGATACCGAGGTCGAACACGACAGCTTGGGGTTGCCCTTGGTGCGCGGGCGTACGCTCAAAGGGCTGCTCAACGAGGAATGCGCCAACATCCTCTATAGCCTGGGCGAGGCCTTGCGTGCCCGGCCCGCCGCGCTGCAGCCATGGCAGGCGGCGGCAGGCCGGCTCTTTGGCGCACCCGGCAGCCACGGCGACGCGATGGCCGCCCTGACCTTCGGGGATGGCCGGCTGCCCAATCCGATCCGCGAGGCCGTGCGCGAGGCCCAACGCCCCAGCAGAGATCGGCTCGTCCTAGACCCAGAGATGGTACTGACCAGCCTGACCGCCGTGCGCCGCCAGACGGCGCTTGACCGCTGGGGCGCGCCGCAGGAGGGGACGCTGCGCGCCCTGCGCGTGGTGCTGCGCCAGACGATCTTTGAAGCCCCTCTGCTCTACCGCCGTACCTTTAGCGCGCAGGACCCGGACGGCAGCGCCGCCCTGGCCGACGATCTGGCGCTGCTGGCCGCCTGTGTCAGGGGCTGGCGCCGCGGCGGCGCGTCGCGCAACCGTGGGCTGGGCAAGCTGCGCGCCACGCTGCGCGACGCCCAAGGCGCCGACATCACCGATGCCCAGTTCGGCTGTTTTGCCATGGCGCTGACAGACCCGGCGCTGACGAGCCCGGAGGAGAAATGATGATCGCGCTCTCCTATGTGCTGCGCGCCGAGTCGCCGCTGCTGCTCACCGGGCTGGCGGGCGATGCCAATACCAAGCGCTCGCTCGACTATATCCCCGGCAGCGCCGTGCGCGGGGCCTTGATCGCCCGTTATTTGGAAGAAGAACGGCGGACGTACTTGCAGCCCGGCCACCCCGCCGACGACCGGCTCTTCCTCTCCCCCGCCACCTGTTATCTGGCTGCCTATCCCCTGCTGGAGACCCGCCAGGGGCCGAGGCGCGGGCTTCCCACCCCGTTGAGCTGGCGGCGCAACAAGGCCGTCACCTGGGAGCCGGGTTCGCCCGTCTACGACCTGGCTGTGATGGCGGCAGATGACCTAGACCAAAGCGTTCAATATATGGCCCCCAGCGGTGCGCCATTCTGCTGGCAAGATCCGCCTCTCTACTTCGGCGCAGAGGGTTTTGAAAGCGAGGACGCTGCGAGTAACGTCTACTTCACCGCCCCGGCGCGCCAGATCCGTATCCATACCGCTCGTGCCCGCCGCCCCGGCCGCGCCACCCGCGCCGAGGGCGCGGTCTTTCACTATGACGCACTGGCCGAGGGTGAACGCTTTGCCGGCGTGATCTTGGCTCAAGACGAGGGCGACGCCGAGCGCCTGCACGCTTGGTTGGCGGGGGGAGAGTTCCGGGTCGGCGGCTCGCAGCGCGCCGGCTACGGCGCCGTCGTCGTTGAAGGGGAGGTCACGCGCCAAACGGTCGGCGCATCCTTTGACGAATCCGGCTGGTCCGACTGGCCGGGCGAAATCGGGTTGGAGCCGGGCGACCGGCTGCGGCTTACGGCGCTCAGCCCCTGGCTCTTGCGTACGCCGCAAGGCCAGCCCGCCACCCAACTCGACCGGAGCCTGCTGGCCGGCCTGCTTGGTCTAGAGGAGGAGGCGCTGCAGCCGGTGGCGGAGCAGACCCAGCGCGACACGGTGGCCCTGGGCGGCTATCATCGCGTCTGGGGGTTGCCCTTGCCGCAGCGCATCGCCATCGCCGCCGGCAGCACCTTTGTCTTTGCGGTCGATACGCCCGTTGCCGCCGACCGGCTCTGGCAGCTGCACTTGCGCGGCCTCGGCGCGCAGCGCGGCGACGGGCTGGGCCGGGTGGCGATCAACTGGCAGGTGGCCGAGCAGTTGAACTGGCGGGCGACGGAGCCGCGCCGCGCCGAGGAGAGCGTTGCCGTCCTCCCGCCCGACCCATCCGAAACGACTGCCCTGGCACGCGAGATGGCGCAGCGCATCCTGCGCCATGAGCTGGACCGTGCGCTGGCGGCGCGCATTCAAGCGCTGCGCTTGGCGCCGCACAGCCAGATCAGCAACAGCCTGCTCAACCGGCTGCGCATGAGCGTACGCAGCGCGCTGACCCATCTCCAGCAGTTAGCGCCGGGGCAGGTGGCCCAACAGTCGGCGCAGACCTTGGCG
>QEUY01000851.1 GCA_003577365.1 Chloroflexota bacterium
CTTTGCGAACTGACATGCCTGTCTTACGTCTGGACTACCTAGCCGATCACCCGGACCTCGTCCCCATCCTGGCGGAGTGGCATCACCGCCAGTGGAGCTATCTGGCCCACGCCGCCACCCTGAACCAGCGCATTGCGCGGCTGCGCCAACATGGCCGCGGCGCGCTGCCCACCAGCTTTGTCGCCCTGCTCGACGGCGCGCCCGTGGGCAGCGCCGCCCTGGTCGACAACGATATGACCGACCAATCGGCGCTCACGCCGTGGCTGGCGAATGTCTATGTCGTGCCCGAAGCGCGCCGCCACGGCATCGGCGCGGCCTTGGTGCGCCGCGCCGCCCAAGAAGCCTACGCGCTCGGCTATCACGACCTCTATCTCTACACCGAAGACCAGACCCACTTCTATGCCCAGTTGGGCTGGCAGACCGTCGACCGGCGGCGCTATCGAGGCTATCTGATGAGCGTCATGGCGCTGCGCCTGGGTCCCGACCTGCCGTCTGCGCCCGCCCTTGCCCACTCCAATCCACTGCGCCGGCTACACGAAAACCAGCCACACGAAAAGGAGTAACCGCCATGGCCTTGGAAACCGCCTTCACCATGGACACGTCGAGCATCAAGTTTGGCCCCGGCGTCACGCGCGAGATCGGCGCGGACATGGCCGCGCTCGGCGCACGCCGCGTCATGGTCGTCACCGACCCGAACCTCTCCGCGAGTGAGACCGTGGCGATCACGCTCGGTGCGCTACGCCGCGAAGGCATCGACGCCGTGCTCTATGACCAGGTGCGCATCGAACCGAGTGACGCCTCCTTCAAACATGCCATCCGCTTTGCCACCGAAGGCAGCTTCGACGGCTATGTGGCGGTGGGCGGCGGCTCCAGCATGGATACGGCCAAGGCCGCCAATCTCTACGCCACCTACCCCGCCGATTTTCTGGCCTATGTCAACGCGCCGATCGGCGAGGGCCGGCCCGTCCCTGGCCGCCTCAAACCGATGATCGCCATCCCCACCACGGCAGGCACGGGCAGCGAGACCACCGGCACCGCCATCTTTGACTTCGAGGAGATGCATGTCAAGACCGGCATCGCCCACCGCGCCCTGCGCCCGGTGATGGGCATCATCGACCCCGACAACACGCGCACCCTGCCGCGCAGGGTGGCGGCCTGCACCGGGCTGGACGTGCTGAGCCATGCGCTCGAATCGCTGACCGCGCTGCCCTATACGCAGCGCCCCGCGCCGGAACACCCGCGCCTGCGCCCCGCCTACCAAGGGGCCAACCCGATCAGCGATATCTGGGCCGCCCGCGCCATCGCCATGTGCGCCCAATACCTGGTGCGCGCCGTGCAGGACCCGGAGGACGACGAGGCGCGCAGCCAAATGCTGCTGGCCGCGGCCATCGCCGGCATCGGCTTTGGCAACGCCGGGGTGCATCTGCCCCACGGCATGGCCTACCCGGTGGCGGGCATGGTGCGCGACTACTGGCCCGAAGGCTACAAGGTCGATCACCCGCTGGTGCCGCACGGCATGGCGGTGATCGTCAACGCGCCCGCCGTCTTCCGCTTCACCGCGCCCACCAACCCCCAGTTGCATCTGCATGCCGCATCGCTGCTGGGCGTAGAGACGCGCGGCGCCACGCCGGAGGATGCCGGCGACCTGGTGGCCGGGGCGCTGGTCGAGATGATGCGCGCCACCGGCATGCCCAACGGCCTGCGCGACCTGGGCTATGGGCCAGACGACGTGGATCAACTGGTGGCGGGCACGCTGCCGCAGCACCGCGTCACCAAGCTGTCGCCGCGCCCCGCCTCCGCCGGCGACCTGCGCCAGCTTTTCCTAGATTCGATGACCTGTTGGTAATTTAGGCCGCGCCAAACGCGATCTGCTCCAGCACGCGGCTGGTGCGCGCCGCCGACACACCCGTGCTGGGGCACTCCCCCCGCCCCAGCAGCGCATCGACCACTGTGGCGATCAGCGGCTGCTGCACATGCGCGGGCGGCTCCACCTGAAAGCGCTCGACCTGCCCGCCCACTTCCAGTTCAATCGGGTCGGACAGCGCAAATGCACTGAATGTGATCTTGCCCGCGCTGCCCAGTAGTTCAATGCGTTCGGTCTCCTGCCCTGGGGCCGCGGCGAAGCACCATGTCCCCGTGCCCAGCACCCCGCTCGCAAAGCGAAAACTGCCGCAGAC
>QEUY01000852.1 GCA_003577365.1 Chloroflexota bacterium
AGCAGAATGTCGTCTTTGCTGGTGTAGTGTGCGCCCAACTGCGCCCGTTTGCCGGGGTCGAGGCTGCGCTCAAAGAGCGTGCCCAGGATCGACGGCTCGATGCTGCCCCAATCCAGGTGGGCGATGCCATGCAGGATGCCCAGGCCGGTATAGTCGAGTTCCAGGATCGAAGCGTCGTCAAACAGCCCGCCGTTGAAGTGGCGGATGCGTTCAGCGCCAAAGTAGCCGCCCTTCGCCATCGCCCGCAGCAGCGCCGCCAACATCTCGGCAAAGCCCTGCGGGTCGTGGCGGCCCGTCGCCACCATATCGGTGAAACGGCCTTTGGGCAGCAGGTCGATGTCCTCGGCAAACAGGCAGAAGAGCAGGCGAATCAGGAAGTGCGCCACGCGGTCAGGCGCATGGCCCTGCCGGCGCAGGTGGTCGGCCAGCAGCGCAAAGGTCTCCGCCGCCGCCTTGGTGACCTGCTCGGTGGTCTGCGTCGCCTTAAACGAGTCCGGGTCACGGAAGATGGCTTTGAGCCGCTCAAGCCCCTGGGGGGTGAGCAGGTCGTCTAGCGTGAGGGTGTAGGTCTGCTTAATGGTGTTGGTGAAGTTGGTGTGGACGACGATGCGCTCGATGTCGCAGACGACCAACAGCGGCGGATTCTGCAGCGATTCACGGTACTGAAGAAGCTGCTGGTAGGCTTTGTCCAGGTTGGCGTGTTTGCCCTTATACTCCCAGGCGAAGAAGCCGCGCTTCCAGACATCGGCCCAGCCCTGCTGGCCGTCGAGTTTGGCGGCCCCGGCCTCAAAGGTGAAGCGCGTGCCGTGCGGGTCGTCTTGCGCCGGCGTGGGGTGGTCGATCAGGGCGCAGAGGTCGAGGAAATGTTCTTGCACGGCGGCAGTCTCTTTGAGCGTGACATCCTGCCACTTGGCAACAAAGGTGTGGGGGGTCAGTGGTTCCGGCATGATTCACCTGAGGCATCTGGCACGGGGGCAAGAGGATAGGCGGTGCGGAACCCTGCGCTCAACCAACCCTTGCAGGCCGGTTGTCCCCCGAAGCCACAGAGTCCCGCGCCCACCACTATACCATGGAATGGCGCGCGCACGATCCGACATTTGTCCCATAAAAACGCCAAAGTCTGCCGTCGCCGGGCGGTTGTTACGCGTGTCGTTCCATGCTAGACTGAAGGCAAAATAGCCCGGTAGGTGCTGAGAACACCCCCGGGCCATCCACACGCAGGTTCGGACTGCGGACGGAATGACAGCATCATACCATATTGGCGTCATCCCCCCAGCCCGATCCTGCAATTACCCTAGGATCGGGCTTTTTGATCCACTCGGAGGAGAGATGGCTAGACAAAGGAGCTTTGCAAGCGCCACCACCGCTATGGTGCGCGAGGCTGAGAGACAACGCAAAGCCATCGCTGCAGAGCAAAAACGGCTGATCGCCCAACAGAAAACGCAGGCCAGGGAACAAGAGCGCGCTCAAAAGCTGCGAGAAAAAGAAGATAAGCAGCGCTACCTGGAGGCACGGCAGGAAGAGACGGATCAGCTGAATCAGGAGCTGCAGACGCAGATCAGTGCGCTACAATCGATCCTCGCGCATACCCTGTCTGTCGACGACACTATCTCTTTCGACTCGCTGCGCATCGTCGAACCCTACCAACCCGTTCCCATTCCGCAGTCGCTTACCCTTGCCCCGCCTGCACCGCAGCGCGACCACTACATAGGCAAAGTCAAACCGCCCACCCTCATGGAAAGCGCCTTGCGTATGAAGGGTCGCTACCAGCGCGAACTGCAGGCTGCCGAGTCGCAGTACGAGGCCGCCCGGCGCGCCCATGAACAGTCTGAGCAGGAACGGCGCACCCGCCTGCGTGAATTACAAGTGCAGGATGAGGCCGACCAGTATGCCTATCAAAAGCGCGTGCATCAGCGCAACCAAGAAGTCGACGAACTCAAGCAAGGCTACGCCGCCGGCGACATCGCCTCTGTCATCGCCTACAACGTGCTTGTCCTTGAGCGCTCGCAGTACCCCGATGGCTTCCCTCAGGAATTCCGGCTGGCCTATGAGCCGGACCCCAAAGAACTGGTGATCGAATACGAGTTGCCTGGCCTGGATGCCATTCCCGAAGTCGCCGAGTACAAATACACCAGGACCAAGGATGCGCGGGACAGCAAACCGCGCAAACCGGCT
>QEUY01000853.1 GCA_003577365.1 Chloroflexota bacterium
TAAGGAGTTGTCTATGGACCGGCCGCACACCGGCAAGGTTGTGGCGGGCGCGATCATCGAACACCCTGTTTATGGCTTTTTGCTGCAACTGCGCGATGCCGCCGCGCCCACCTATCCGAGCTGCTGGGGGTTGTTCGGCGGTCATGTCGAGCCGGGGGAATCGCCCCAATATGCGCTCTGGCGCGAGCTGCGCGAGGAGCTGGCCTTTACTCCGGCGATGGCGCAAACTTGCCGCCTGGTGCAGCGCAATGCGCGTCGCGACGGCGGCACGCAGTATATCTTTTATATTCGCACGCAGGCCACACTCGACGACCTGGTCTTGGGCGAGGGAGAAGCCATGCGCTTCTTTGCGGCGGGCACATGGGCAGGCTATCCCCTCACCGCCACGCTGGCTCAGATCATGGCCGACCACCTGGCGGGCCGGCGCGACGATGAACCTGACAGTGAGCATGACGGTAAACACGACGGCGAACATGACGGCGGGCAAGCGCCATGACCTGGTGGGCGGGCGCGTCGCGGGTCGATGGGCCGGCCAAGGGAGCGCAGGATGGATGAAGGAATCGAGACACGCGGCGTAGATTTTGCGGGCCAGATGCTCTTTCGGTTCCGCCGCTCCTATCTGTTGGAGGATGCGGGCGGGCATCGGGTCTGGCGCGAGGAAGTGGTGCGCCGCACGATTCCCAGCGCCCAAACCGCCATTATTGTCTGCGATATGTGGGACCGGCATTGGAGTCGCGGCGCAGCCGAACGGGTCGACGCGATGGCCCCGCGCATGAATGATGTCCTGCAGGCAGCGCGCGGCAAGGGTGTGTGCATCATCCACGCGCCGTCGGACACGATGAGCTATTATGCCGAGACGCCGGCGCGCCGCCGTATGCGCGCCGCGCCCTATATTTCGCCTCCCGCCGAGGTCGAGCGCTCCGAGCCGCCGCTGCCGATTGACGACAGCGACGGCGGCTCCGACACCGGCGAGAGCGAGGCGCAGCGCGTCTGGACCCGCCAGCACGACGCCATCGAGATCGACCACAATGTCGACGGCATCTCCGACAACGGGCAGGAGATCTACAACTTCCTGCAGCAGGCCGGCATCCGCCAGCTTTTGATCATGGGGGTACACACCAATATGTGTATCCTCAACCGCTCGTTTGGCATCAAGCAGATGGTGAAGTGGGGCATCAACATCGCCCTGGTGCGCGACCTAACCGACGCTATGTACAACCCGGCGCGGCTGCCCTATGTCGACCACGACGCCGGCACGCAGCTTGTCGTCGGCTATGTCGAGAAGTTTTGGTGCTCTACGATCCACAGCGACGACCTGATGGGCAGGTAGGCAGGGGGAGCAGAGGATTTCACCACATAGTCGCTAAGGGCGCAAAGGCCAGAAGAAGAAAGGAAATAGAAGGTAGCAAATAGGTGCAGAGGTCGATTTCTGCGCCCTACGCTCCATCCCCCTACTCCCTACTGAAGCCGCAGATAGAACGCCGCTTGGTCGCCGCGAGCGGCGGCGTTGGCGCGTGTGGTCTCGGCGCGGAAGACGGCCATCTCCTGCGGTGTAAAACGCGCTTGGGGGCCGGCCTCGGCCAGCGCAATGTCGCGGCGATAGAGTTCGCTGCCCACGAACTGAAAGGGCGTCGAGTCGCAGAAGTGCTGCTCGACGCGCAACCCCGCCTGCTCCGCCAACAGGGTGAGGCTTTGCACCGAATGCAAAAAGAAATGGCGCGGCGCATCCCACTGCACCCAGTCGACCCCATAGCGTTCCCAGGCCAGTGACGGCACAATCGGGATGCGGATCAGACAGAGACCGCCGGGGGTGAGGCGCTGCGCCACTGCGGCCAGCACATCCAGCGGGTCGGGCATATGCTCAAAGGCATGGTGCAGCATGATCAGGTCCCAGCCCGGCGGCATCTCGTGGATCGTGCCTTTGTGGACTGCGACGCCATTTGTGCCATTTGTATAGTGGATGGGCGCGTCCAGATAGAGGTCCACCCCTTGCACGTGGGCATAGCCCAGGCGGCTGAGCGCATGGATCAGCCCGCCGCGGCCGCAGCCCACGTCGAGAATGGCCGCCTCCTTGCGCTCTACCCAATCGGGCAGATAGTGGCGCAAGACCTGCGCCGCCAGCAGCTCGGCCAGCCGTTCATTGGTCAAGGGAGCCGCGCCGGGCGGAAAG
>QEUY01000854.1 GCA_003577365.1 Chloroflexota bacterium
CGGGTTGAGCACCAGCAGCGATGCCATCCACGGCACAGCGGTGTGCAAATACCAATCCGACCCCCAACGATAGACCAGCGCCACCCAGAAGCCCAACCCGACCTGGACGAGGAGGACGCCCAGGAGCACGAAGTCGAGCAGAGACGTGACCACAAAGGCACGCAGGCTCGTCAGGCGGCGCACGATGAGCAAGACCAATCCCAGTAAAGCGGTTAACGCCAGCGCCAGCCCCGTCACCTCCAGCACATAGAGCCGGACCGGCGTAGCGATCAGGTCTGCCCAGAAGGCGGGGAACAGGGCCGCCAGCAGATGCGCCAACAGGATCAGCACGATGGCATAGTGCCAGGGCACTGACCCCCAAAAGAGCGCGCGGTTCTCTAGGAACTGCGAAGAGAAACTCGAGTAGGAAAAGCGGTCGTGGGTGTAGCGATGGATGCCTACCACGACGGCCAGCACAACCGCTACATAGGGAAACGCGACGAACAGGACGAAATCAAACAGAGCGAAATCGAACATGGTCATGCCGCTCCTTTTTGGGTTCTCAGGGCACGCCCACGGCCGGCGGGCGGCTGTGAACGGCGCGCAATACCCTACGCAGGGCCTCCAGGATGTCGTGATAGGGATGTTGGGGCGCGGGACCAGGCGGCGGCTGGGGGGATTCGTCCTCCTCGTAGCCCGACGACTTCGCCCGTCCCGTCATACGATCCAAGGTGGGCAGCAGGGCTTCGTGGACGATCTCCCCGATCAGGTCGCCGTCTGACGACGGGGAGAGCACGGACAGAAAACGCACCATGATCGCCAGGTGGTCGGGCAGTTCCACCTGGGACGGCTCGAAGCCGTAGTCCCGGTAACGCTCCTTCAGCGCCACCAGGAAAGCGCTGCGTTTGTAGCTTTCCCCTAGGAGATGATAGCCCACATAGGGATGGCAGGTCGCGTCCAGATCGAACGTGCTGCTGTAGATCTCCTCCAACTCGCCCAGGGGCGTCTCCTCGACGAAGGCGCAGAACTTCTTGAGCCGGGTTATCGCCTCCTGGTCTTCATCCTCATCCGCGTTCGCGCCTGTGCCTGCGGTGACAAGGAACAGGGCGCTCAACGCCTCACATTCCCTGGCCGCTGGGGTCGGGTCGGGCTGCGGATAATCCAGCAGCGCGGCAAACGACCCCATCAACCGCTGCCAACTCGAGGTGTCGCCCATGGCTACCATCTCCGTTCGGGCGCTTGGCGGAAGCCAAAGCCCGCCTCTTGTTTGTGCGTAAAGGGGTCCTGCGTCTGTTCGATGGCCCCTTCGCGCGCCAGGGGCGGCACGACGAAACGCTCCTCATAGGTGGGCAGCGAGGTCAGGCGGAAGATGGCCTCGGCCTCCTCAGGCGTGGTCTTGCCCTGGCTCAATGCCTCCTGCACCTCGGCTTCGGGCACGTCGCCGACCTTGTGGGAGCGCATATAGACGCGCACCGCGATCAGCTTGCGATAGACGGCCTCGACCTGCGCTTCATTGCCCGCAGCAAAGAGACTCGCCATATAGCGCAGCGGCATACGCGCCCGTTGCAGCGAACTGAGCATGGGGGCCAGCCCCGCGTCGTTGAGACCGGCGATATCATAGTTACCCTGTTTGATCGAGGCGATCACCGGCAGCATGGGCGGCACGTAGAATAGCATGGGCAGCGTGCGGAATTCAGGGTGCAGGGGCAGAGCCAACTGCCAGCGCATGACAAATTTGTAGACGGGCGAGTTCTGGGCCGCGTCGATCATCTCGTCTGAGATGCCGTTGGCCTTGGCCGCCTCGATCACCTGCGGATCGAACGGGTCTTGGATCATGGCGCGCTGGGCGGTCACCAGGTCCTTGTCGCCGGCGCGCGCCGCGTCTTCGATACGGTCGGCGTCGTAGAGCAGCACCCCCAAATAGCGGATGCGCCCGACACAGGAATGGAAACAGGCCGGGGCCTGTCCGCTCTCCAGGCGCGGGAAGCAGAGAATGCACTTCTCCGACTTGCCCGTAGACCAGTTGAAGTAGACCTTTTTGTAGGGGCAGCCGGAGATACACATACGCCAGGCGCGGCACTTTTCCTGGCTGACCAACACAATGCCGTCCTCACCTCGTTTATAGATCGCGCCCGCCGGACAGGCCGCCACACAGCCGGGGTTCACGCAGTGGTTGCAGATGCGCGGCAG
>QEUY01000855.1 GCA_003577365.1 Chloroflexota bacterium
GATCAGGCCGTAGTAGGTCTCGTCAAGATAGATCAGAGGCGGGCGGCGCTGCGGGTAAGTCTGTCGCGCCGGCGAGAGGCGCAGGACAAAGTCCGGTGTGATCTCATAGACGTCGGACCACAAGAGCAGCAGGTCATTGGTCTTTTTGACCGGGACAAAGCGGATGCGCGGCACGCGCAGCGCCTGCGCGCCCGGAAAGAGTGAGATCGCCGACCCCATGGCCGTCTCCAGTTGGTAGACGCGCGGCGAGGCCGGGTTGGTCGGGTCCACCGGTTTTTCATTGCGGATCAGCGGCAGGTCGAGCAGGTTGTCATGCTCGGCCAAAACGCTCGCCAGGGTGGGGAGATGCACCCACAGGTTGTTGGTGTTGAAGTAGCGGTAGCGCGCAATGTCCTGAAAGCGCGCCAACTCCTCCGGCGGGCACTGCGACAGCTCGCGCAGGAGCAACTGCCCGTCGGGCCGGCGGCTCAGATGCCCGCCCTTGCTGTCTGCCGGGGTGCGGTTGGCGACCTCCATCAGAAACGGCAGCCGTTCCTGGGCAAAGTAGCCCAGGATGCGCGTGTCCAGCACGGCCCCTAGGTTGTCGGAGTTGCTGACAAAGAGGTATTCATAGCCCCCATCTAGCAGGGTCTGCAGCATGCCGGTGGTGACCAGCGCCACATAGATGTCGCCGTGACCCGGCGGACACCATTCTTTGTCCGGGTCGTCGGGCCAGTCAACCGGCTCAAAGGAGTCGGCCCAAATCTTGGGGCGTTTGCCCTGGATAAAGGCGATGGGCAGTTCCTGCTCTAGCTCCGGGTAGGCGGCCAGCGCGGCCATGGTGTCGTCGTGGGTGTTGTAGCTGTTCATCAGCACTAGCGGCAGCCGCACGCCGCTTTGCCGCCGCACATGCAGAACTTGGCGCACGATGATGTCGAGGAAGGTCAGCCCCGGTTTGACGGGCAGCAGCGATTTGGGGCCGCTCATGCCCATGGTCGTGCCCAGCCCGCCGTTGAGCTTGAGCAACACGGTGCGCTGGAGCGCGGCCTCGCCTGCGGCGAGATAGACGTCGCTCAACTCCAGGTAGTCGGGCAGTTGGTCGACCGGCCTGGCTTCGTGAGAGTCGATATAGCCGGTAGCCCCGGCCAGCAGCAGGTTGTAATGCTGCTCGAAGATGCGGGTGGCGAGCTCCGGCAGGCCGGCAGCGCGCATCTTGGCGGCGAATTGAGCAAATTTGCTGGCCCGCGCCGAAATTCGTGGGAGCGTCATCTCGATACCTCCGTGCGCACCATTGCCCGCGGCATCAGCGCCGGGCACAGGCCGGCATTGACCTGATCCATAAGCGCATCTATGCGCGCGGCTACCATGCAGCCGCGTAGCCGTCCTTGCGCGGGTCGCTGCCCGCGGTCAACACGCCCGTCTGCGGGTCGCGCAGAATGATCTGACCCCCGCCAAACCCAACGCGGCCAAAGCCGTCCACCGGTGCGATGCGGTGGCCGCGGCGCGCCAGTTCGGCGAGCAAGCCAAAGTCCCAGCCTTCTTCCATCTGCACCAGCCCGCCGCCTTCGGCTGCGCCCAGCCCGGCGGCGGGGCCGGCCAACTGCCAGCGCGGCACATCCAGCGCCATCTGCGGCGACATGCCCAAGTCCACCAGGTTGACCAGCATCTGGAAATGGCCTTGGGGCTGCATATAGCCGCCCATGACGCCCAGCGCGGCGTGCAGTTCGCCGTCTTGGGTAGTCATGGCCGGGATGATGGTCTGGTAGGGGCGCTTGTTGGGCGCGAGCGCGTTGGGGTGGTCGGCATCCAATACAAAGAGCGCGGCGCGGTTTTGCAGGCTGACCCCTGTGCCGGGGACAACCAGCCCGGTGCCAGTGCCCTGATAGAGGCTGTTGATAAAGCTGCATGCGTTACCTTCGCCGTCGACCACGCACAGGTAGACGGTGTCGGAGCCGGCTATGGGGTCGCCGAAGGGCACATGCTGGGCGGCGTGCTGGGGCGAGATACGTTTGCGCCGCCGCGCGGCATAGTCCATCCCGGCCAGTTCGGCCAGCGGGATGGGGACCACGCGCGGGTCACACACCCACTGTTGGGCGTCGGCAAAGCCCAGCCGCATACATTCGATCATCGTGTGGACGCGGTCCACGGGTGACATGCTCGCCAGGTCGAAACCGGAGGCCAGGTTGGCG
>QEUY01000856.1 GCA_003577365.1 Chloroflexota bacterium
CGGCGCTTCGGCGTTGGGCAGCAGGCGGCCCTGGGCGTCGGTCACCGGCAGCCGCTGGGCATTGGCCGCCGGGTCATAGAAGCCCACATAGAGCGTATAGCGCCCCTGGGGTAAGTCCTGCGGGAGTTCAAGCGCCACTGTGTCTTGAACGGTCTCGCCGGGCAGCCAGGCCCAGGTGGGGTTGAGGCCGTCCTGCGGCTCGCCGTCGTGCTGGGCGACGATGCGGTTATTGGCATCGCGCACCTGCGCAAAGCGCACAAGCGGCTGCGCCGAGGGCTGTTCGACCGCGTAGTAGAGAGTCAGCGCCAGCATTGCGCCCGGCTGCATTGACTCAGACAGCGGTTCGCCCGTCTTGGAGGCGATGGCATAGTGGGTCAGCTCCGCCATCTCTCCGAAACGCACGCCCGACTGCCTGCCTTCAGGCTGTATGTGAGGGTTGACGACTTTGAGCGGCGGCAACTGATAGTGATCGTTCACCCCATCCACGCCCCGCACGCGCACATCAAAGCGGCGGATGTCCTTCCAGTTATACATGCCTACATGCGGCCAATATAGCCCGCTGGCGGCGTCACTCGGAACCTCAAGCAGATAGCGGTCGGGATAGGTGTCGTAGGTCGTCCAGATCCCCACCGGCGAGAGGATCGGGCCAGGCGCGTGGTCGCGCTGTGCGATGGGCCGTCCCAACCGGTCGACCAGATGGATAAAACCAATGTAAGGCTCGTTGGTCTGGCGCGCTGTCTGCCAATAGAGGGTATACGCAACGGTGTCACCGCCGGACACCACCGCAGCGTCAGGCCGCTGGTCGAGATACGCCAAGGGCCGGACAAGCCGCTCGACAGTGCTGCCGGCAGTGTCGTCGAGAACATCGTCGACGGCCTCCTCGACGGCCTCCTCAACCATGCCTGCGACGACCTCGAAATCATATCCCCGCAGCAGAATGTCCTTGCCGAAATAGACCTCCAGCGAGAATTGGGCCGCGTCCTCTGCGACCCCGGCTGCCGGTTCGTCCAATGTAACCCAGCCTAGCGGTATCGAGAAAAGCGGTTCGCCCTGCCGCAAATCGCCCTTTTCATCCAGCACGCTCATCACGACCTGATAATCGCTCGGCGGCAGGCCGGCGGGGAGCGGGATCAGATAGGCATCGTCGACGAGGGTATTGGCTGCCCAGTGGCGGGCGCTGTATGAATCATAGAACGGCATCGCCGTGGTCTGAGCCACGACCTGGCCGGTGGCGGCGCGCACTTGCCACCGCAGCTTGAACGGCGGAGGCTGCGTTGCGGTCGCCAGCCAATAGGGGTAGACGGCGATGCCGTCCACCGCCAGTTCAGGCCCGCGATGACCGAGCAAGCGCACGCCGGCGAGCGGAGGCTCGCCCAGCACAGGCTGCACCGCGTCCGCCGCGGGGCGCAGATAGGTGGCGGCCAGGCCGAACCCAAGCAGGGGGACCAGCGCCGCCCCTACCCAACGCTGCCGAGAGGGCCGTCTGACCTGCCAAAGGATGAGCAGCGCCAGCGCCACTTGGCTGAGGAGCGCAGCCCACCGCTCGGCGCGCGTGCCGGTCCACTCGACCTCCACGCTATGCGCGCCAGGGGGCACATCAAAAGTCAACAGGCCGAGATTCGTCGTCGGATAGACGTTCAGCGGCGTTGTGCCGTCCAGCCGAACACGCCAGCCAGGAAAGTAGTAATTGGCGAAGCGCAGCGCAGTCCCTTGCTCCGACTCCACCCTGAGTTGAAAGCGAAATGGATTTGCGGCCAGCAGCGCGATTTTGGCTTCCCCGCCGGGTTGGCCCGGCACAGTTGTCGGGTCCAGTTCCAGGGTTTCGTCGGCCCACCTGGGGCGAAACTCTTGAACAGAGGAAGCAGTGACCGCTTCCTCGACGATCTGCTTATACTCTGCCTCCAAATAGGCGTTCATCGGCATGTTGAACGTGCTGCCGGTCGGGGATAAAAAGGTGGCCCAAGGAAGATAGGGCAGATACGCCCAGACCAGCAGGCAGATTACAGCCGCACTCGCCCCGGCGCGCACCACCGGCGCGCGGATCGATGCGACGATGAGGCCGAACAGCAGCGCGACGGGGATCTGCATAAGGGCAAGCAGCCGCCAGGGAAACTGGATGATCGGCAGGATATCGTTGTTCAACCAAAGCGGCTGGGCCAACCGGTCATCATCACGCCGCAGACGGCCAAGACCCCCATCCAGAACTTCCATTCGCGGGGCTGGCGCAGGGCCAACAGCACCCCGACGACCGCGCCCGCCACCTGTACCAATCCCAAGGGGAAAGGGGGATCCTCCGGGTAGGGATAACGCAAACTTGTGCTGACCAGGGTGTTCCATTTATAGAAACTGACGGGCAGCATCAGCGTGCGCGAGATCGTAAAGCCGATCTCAGAGACACTTTTCCAGGATCAACGGGATCCAGTAGAAGCTGCTGACCAACATCGCCCACAGGATGGCGAACGCCGAATAGCGGGCACGCGGCCGCCAGTCGGCGCGGCCTGCCCCCAGCATCAGCAGATAGGCGACCAGTAGGGGCGGCACGGTGAGCAGCGAGATCGTGTGTGTCCATGCCAGCAGCCCCAGGCTCAGCGCGCCGCCCCACACATACGCTTGCGGGTCGGGGCTGCGCCAGATGCGGCGGAAGCTCCACAGGATCCAGGGCAGCAGCATCTGCGCGCCCAGTTCGGCGATCGCGCCGCGCACATAGATGTTGATCAGCAGATAGGGCGCATAGACATAGGCCGCGGCTGCAACCAGGGCGGGGATCGCCGGCTGCGGGCTGCGCTCGGCCAAGAGGTCATAGGCCAGCCGGTATGCGCCGATACCTGCCAGGATCACCAGCAGCGCCTGCGCCAGCACAAAGGCGGCATAGAGCGAGGGCGCGAGCGTCAGGTACAGGAGTTCTACCAGGTAATAGCTGCCCGCGGCATAGTAGTTGAGCGCCGGATAGCCATAGCCCAGCAGCAGGTCCGGCAGCCAGCGTGGAAACAGATAGCCTTGGCGGATCGCCTCGTCCAGACGGGCGATGCGCATCAGATGCGTGACCCCGTCGTGGGTCATAGGCAGGCCGTAGACAAAGAGAGTGCTGAGGCCAG
Source organism: Chloroflexota bacterium (assembly GCA_003577365.1). GTDB lineage: Bacteria > Chloroflexota > Anaerolineae > Caldilineales > Caldilineaceae > QEUY01. The sequence continues at coordinate 3,096 of QEUY01000856.1, forward strand.
GCAGGGGCAGCAGAAGCAACCAGAGCGCGCTCCAACGCAGGCCCGCCGGCCTGGCGCCAACGCGGGGGCGGACAAGTCGATCAGCAGCAACAGCGGGTGCGGTGGGGATGGACGGACTCTTCATCGAAACCTTTGGCAGACGCGCAACACGACAACACTGTGCGACAACAGACACACGGCCAAGCGACCGTTCCACGGCTATGCTATCACAAGTTGCCCCG
>QEUY01000857.1 GCA_003577365.1 Chloroflexota bacterium
CTTAGCCAGAGAGCTGGCGGACCTCGACCGGCGCATCGAGCTGGCGGACCCGGCCTTGGCCGGGCTGACCGCGCTCGCCCCGCTGACCGTCGAACAGGTGCAAGCGCGGCTGCCGCGCGACGCCGTGCTGCTCAGCTATGTGGGCGACGGCGCTGACCAACTGTGGGGCGTGGGGGTGACGCGCGCCGAGGTGCAGGCGCTGCCCATCCCCACGCCGTCGATCCAGTGGCTGCGCGCCTATCTGGCCGACCACCTCGACGGCAGCCGCCGCGGCATCCTGGTGCCCGCCCCTGGGGTGTCGTATCTTGAACCGCCGCGCCGGCTCTTCCCCCCGCTCTATCGCACGCTGCTGGCGCCCTTCGCACGCTGGCTGGAGGCGGCACAGACCGTCTATATCGTGCCGCACGGCCCGCTGCACTATCTGCCGCTCGGCGCCTTGACGCCCGATTTGGATACAGCGCCGCCGCTGCTGGCCGCAGGCCGCCGCCTCGTCTATGCGCCCAGCGCCACGGTGCTGCTCGACTACTGCCACACGCGGCCCCCCTCTGCCCAATCCGGCGTGCTGGCGGTGGCCCCGCATGACGCCGGCTTGCAGTGGACCCAGGGCGCGGCGCGGCGGCTGGCGCAGACAGGCCGCGGGGCCGCGCTCCTCGGCCAGGCCGCCACCCGCCAGGCGCTGCTCGACCAGGCCGGCGGCTACGCCGCGCTCTGTTTTCTGGGCCACGGGCTGTTTGACCCGCACCACCCCATGGCCTCGCGGCTCTATCTGAGCGACGGCGTGCTCTTGGCCGGCGACCTGCTGCACGATCTGGCGCTCGACGCCGACCTGGTGGTGCTGGCGGCGTGTGAAACGGGGCGCAGCCAGGTGCTGCGCGGCGATGAACTGCTGGGGCTGACGCGCGCCCTGCTCTATGCGGGCACGCCCTCGCTGCTGGTCACGCTCTGGCGCGTCCACGAAGCGCCCACGCGCCTGCTGGTCGAGCGGCTCTTTGCCACGCTCGACGCCGCTGCGCCCGACCCCGCCGCTGCCCTGGCCGCGGCGCAGCGCTGGCTGCGTGCGCTCTCGGTCGCCGAGGCGCGCGCCGTCATGACGGCCTGGGGCGACCTCTCCCCCGCCGCGGTCGAGGCGCAGATCGCCCAGCTTTGGCAGGTCACGCGCCGCGACCGCCCGCTGCAAGACGATGCGCCGCTCTTCGCCCACCCCTTTTTCTGGTCGCCCTATATCCTGGTCGGCGACCGGCCCCCGGCCTGAGAGGGCCGCCTGACCGGGTCTATTTCACCATGGGGGCGCGTGGTTGTCATTCCGACGAGTCTGCGAGGAGGAATCTCTCTGGGTACGCACCAGAGCAGAGAGATGCTTCGCTAACGCTCAGCATGACAGACGGCTCAGCATGACAGCCCGCCCCCAACATGAAATACACCCTGCCTGACCCGCCCAACGGCGCGGATCAGCGCGCCAGCAGCGGCAGATAGAGCGCACGGTCCGCGGCAGGCGGCGCACCCGGGATCGCCGCGCGCGCGGCCTGGGGCTGCGCCGCGGCGGCTGCATTCGCCCCTTGCAGCGCCACGGGCAGATAGACCGACGCCGGCTCTGGATCAGGATCAGGGCCTGGTCCCGGCATGGACGGCTGCGGGGCCAAGGCCAGCGGCTGCACCGCCTGGTTGCTCCACACCCCCTGCGTCCGCATGGCGCGCCCGCCCACGCTGAAGCGCACGGCCCGCCCCTCCAGCCCGCAGCCCGCCACCTCGCCCGCGCCCGCCACCTCGACCTTGTAGACCACCTGCCCGTCGACCTGCCGCGCCGTGCCCTGGCCGCAGCGTGTGCCCGCCACCGTCGCCACGACCGCCATCCCCGCCGCCGGCGCAAACTCGGCGCTGCCGCGCAGCGCGCCATAGAAGGTAGCGGGCGGCGTGGGCAGGCTGCTCGCGCCCTGCACCAGGGGCACGCCCTCCAGATAGAGCGTGACCGGGCGCGTGGCATAGATCCAATAGCCGCGCCCCGGCTCGAACTGCGCCAGGTCGTTGACCCAGCCCGGCGCTTGCGGGCTGTAAACCTGCCAGGGGTCGGCCGCGTCCTCGGCGCGATAGCCGTAGACCGTGGTATAGGCGCCCGCAATCGAGGCCAGGGCCTGCGGCAGCGCCCGCGCCACTGGCA
>QEUY01000858.1 GCA_003577365.1 Chloroflexota bacterium
CTTCGCCGGTCTGATTCCAGAGCCAGGCGCGGGCGGGCGGTGTCCGCAGCGCCAACAGGGTCAGCCCGCCCAAGCTGAGCAGGCTGACCCACAGGATGAGCGTCTGGCGCGCGGCATCTGCCAAGGCAGGCCTGGGGGACATGGCTATCGCCGGTAGAAAGTGATGCCGGTACACTGCTCGCTTGAACTAATGGTGCGAGTCCATTTGGGCGATTGTGGAGTCAGGTTGCCGAAACCGGTCTGTTCCGTTTGTCCACCCATCGGCATCGCGCCTTCGCAGGGCACGATAAAGATCTCGACAAATGTACCGGCTGGGGCAGGGCCGCCAAAGGGGGAGAAGCCCCATTTGCCGTCGCCGACACCATCACAGCCCGAACACTTTGTGCCACGCGGCCCATAGAAGGCGATATGTACACAGACGCCGTTCAACGGATTGTTGCTGGCGTCGCGGACATAGCCTTCGAAATAGGTCTGTCCCGCATTGGGTGAACATTGTTCCGTACTGCCCAAGATGTAGGGAAAGTTGCCGTTATCAGCCGGCGGCTGTTCGGGTGCGGGCTGCTCCGGCGCGGGCGTCGGCTGCTCCGGCTGTGGCTGGGGAACCGGCGTCGGCTGCGGGATGGGCGTGGCAGTGGGCGGCGGGGGCTGTGGGATGTTGGAGGCTACGGCGACCGCCTGCGTATTCTGCGCTGTCACCAGCTCGCCAAAGACCCAACCGGGCTGGCCGTTGTAGTTGATCTGCCACCATGTCCCGTCTGGGCTTTTGCCGATCACCGGGTAGCGCTGGCCCTGGTTGGCCGCGCCGACGATGTTGTAGTTAGTGCCGGGGCCGCCGCGCACATTCATGGTCGTGTTGGCTATCACCTCGGCTGCGGCAGGCGTCGGCGTCGGCGTCGCCGCCACCTCTTGGACGGGCGCCGGGGTCGGCGGTGGACCTTCGGTCTGGACTTCTTGCGTCGTCTCCTGGGCGGTTTCCTGCGTCGATGTCTGCGGCTCGGCGGGAGGCTGCACAGGCTGCGCTTGGGCAGCGGGCGGCGCTTCGACCGGCGGGGGCGCGTTTTCCGTAGTCGGAGTAAAGGTGGGCGCCGGGGTGCGGGTGGGCAGCGGCGGCTCGGCGGCAGCCCCGCACGCAGCCACCAGCAGCGCCAACATCAGGACGGCGGCCCACCGGGTTGTGCGCATCCAGTTACGAGTCGTCATAGATCTCCTCTCCCCGTCAAACTGCCACACGACCCCTGAAGTCTTGTCTTCGGAGCCGGTTCGAGTATAGCACACTGCGTATAGTACGCCCAAAAGAGACGGGAAGTTCCCTTGCGCGACGCCGGGTCAGAACCACTTATTTGTGGCTGCGAGTGCGCGGCTTGGCCGTGCCATTGGTACGGCTGCGGCGAAAGGGGGGCACGCGCAGGCGGCAGAAGCGGCAGCGCTCCACATCCAGTATGCGCGTTTGCAGCCAGGGGTCAATCTCCTCCGGTGCGGAACTGGTGGTGATCACGGTGGACAACCGTGCGCTGTAGCGGTAGTTGAGCAGTTGAAAGAGCTTTTCCCTGGCCCAAGGTGTGGCGCTCTCCGTGCCGAGATCATCCAAGACCAGGAAGGGGGCTTTCTTGACTTCGTCAAAACGTCGGTCATAGGATAGGCTGGCCTGCGGGCTAAACGCAGCTCGCAGATGGTCCAGCAGGTCGGGGACCATGACAAACATCACTTCGCCGGATGCGCCTGCGGCGATGTGGTTAGCGATGGCCGCGGCCAAATGGGTCTTACCCGTGCCGTGGACGCCGCTCAGCACCAGCCAGCCGCGCCGATCCTCGGCAAACTGCTCGCAGGTGGTGACCACTTCCTGCAGGTTCATGCGCTCTTCGCCGGGCAGATCATAGCGGCGGCGGTCAAAGGTGTCGAAGGTCTGCTCGCGGTGCAGCGAGAGCGTGCTCAACTCGCTCTGGGTGGGCGCGTTGCCGGTGCGGAAGTCTGAGGCCACGATGGCGTAGTGTGAGACCAGGTTGGGGTCGAGCAGGCGGCTGCGCAGCCGTGGGTCCAGATCGTCGATACGCTGGTTGGTGGTAATGACGGTAGACAGGCGGGCGTTATAGCGGTGGTTGAGCAGTTGAAAGAGCTTTTCCTGCGCCCAGGGGGTGGCGCTCTGCGTGCCCAGG
>QEUY01000859.1 GCA_003577365.1 Chloroflexota bacterium
GGGCAGCAGTCCCCAGCGCGGCCTGCGCACGCGCCAGCGCCAGCTCAACCAGCGCCGGATGGTTGCCCAACGCCTCGCCCGTCGTGAACTCGATCTCCGGGTGATCCGCTGCCACACGACGCACAAGCACGGGCAGGTCCTGCTGCACATATGCGCCCGCGATCAGAAAGTAGGGCTGCACCCATATCCGGCTCACCCCCTGCCCGGCCAGCCGCGCCACGGTCTCGGCCAGGGTGGGGCGGCTGTAGTTGAGAAAAGCCGGCGCGACCCGCGGGGCCAGGCCCTGCTCACGCAGCCGCGCCGCACAGCGGATCATCGCCACCCCGCTGGCGCTGCGCAGACTGCCATGCCCGATCAGCACAATACCTTGCATCTCGTCCTTGCCTTAGAGATTCACCGCAAAGATTCACCGCAAAGGCGCAGAGCACGCAAAGAAGAAAGGGGATGGAGAGTAGGCTCCAGAAGCAGAGACAGCGCAGCGGCCTCTGATCTCGGCCCCGTACGGGCACGATATATTATATATATATTATATATTGTGTCCGTACAGCCTTTTGGCACAGCCGCCAAAGGCGGCGCTCCCCACTCCCTTTCTTCCTCTGGCCTTTGCGTCCTCTGCGTTCTTTGCGGTTAAGCTCCCTATCTCACTAGATGTAGCCCGCATTCGACCTTGTCCTGCCCTTGCCAGCGCCCGGCGCGCAGGTCTTCGCCGGACTGCACAGGCCGCGTGCAGGGCCAGCAGCCAATGCTGGGATAGTTGCGGTCGTGCAGTTCATTATAGGGTAGCTTGTGGCTGTGGATATACTGCCAGATCTCCGCCTCCTGCCAGTGGATCAGCGGCGCGACCTTGACCACAGCATAGCGCTCATTCCACACGACCGCGGGCGTGCGCCGGCGGGTGCTGGCCTGGTCGCGGCGGATCGCCGTGACCCAGGCCGTGCTGCCGTCCAGCGCCGTCTGCAGCGGCTCCACCTTGCGCAGATAGCAGCACATATCTGGATCACGTTGGTAGAGCGCGGGGCCATGCTGCGCGCCCTGCGCCTCGACCGAAAGCGCAGGCGTCACGCGGCGCAGGCTGCGTTGATAGTGATCCTGCACCTGGGCGATCAAGGTCTCGGTTTCGGGGAAAAAGAAGCCGGTATCAATATAGAAGATATCGGCGTCGGGCTGGACCCGCAGCACCAAGTCCACCAGCACCAGCCCGCTGGCCCCGAACGATGTGCCTACTGCCAGGCCTGGGCCAAAGGTCTCCACGGCCCAGGCGATGATGTCCTCGGCGCTTTCCTGCTCCAAGCGCGCGTTGAGGCGCGAAAATACCAGGTGGCTCCACTGCAAAAAGCTCGGAACCGCTGCATAGGCGTTTGGCATCGCCTGCCCCCTTTTCGACTAGGCCACAGGGGCCGCCGTAGCAGCCTCCGCAGCAAGCCCCATCGCCGCCCCCGTAGCAACTGAGGTCTGGGCGGCGATGGCTGCCACCCCCATGCGCGCCGCCCAATCGCCGATGCGCTCGCCGCCGCGACGGGTCTCGACATAGGCCGCCAAGACGGCGCGGATCGCGCCGGGCAGGTCGGCGCTGGGCACTAGCTCGCGATAGAGCGTATTGAGCCGCGTCCCTTCTGGGTTGCCGCCCAGATAGATGTTGTACTTGCCCAGCGTGCGCCCCACCAGGCCGATGTCGGCCACATAGGGCCGCGCGCAGCCGTTGGGGCAGCCGGTCATGCGGATCGAAAAATGCTCCTGGTCCAGCCCCAACTCGGCCACAATCGGCTCCAACCGGTCGATCACCTCCGGCAGAAAGCGTTCGGCTTCGGCGATCGCCAGCCCGCAGCTTGGCAGCGCAGGGCAGGCCATGGCATGCCGCCGCACCAGGCTCAACTCCTCCACCAGCGCCACGCCATAGCTGTGGAGCAGCGCCTCCACCTCGTCCTTCTGCTCGGTCGTAAAACCGCTGAGCAGGATGTTCTGCTGCGCGGTGATTGCCAAATATGGGCGATGGCGCTGCACCACAGCGCGCAGCCCGCTGCGGATGCGGCGCTCGCCCTGGTCGGCCACGCGGCCATTCTCCACATAGAGGCCCAGGAACCAGCGGCCATCGCTCTGCCGATGCCAGCCCAGATGGTCGTCCACCGCCAGCGGCGGCATCGGCTGCAGCGGG
>QEUY01000860.1 GCA_003577365.1 Chloroflexota bacterium
TAGAGATTGTTGACCCCCTCGCGGTCGTTGCGCGCAAACATGCGCGCCGCCGCCGGGGTGAACAGGATGCCAAAGCTCGCCAGCACCATCTGGTTGAGCCTGGCGGTCGGCTGCACCGCACGCAGCGCCGCCACGTCCACGGCGTTGTGAAAATGCTCCAACAACACGGCGTCCATACTGTTCATCACCGAATAGACCAGATCCGACGTGAGCAAAGGCACGGTAAAGGCCAGCACCTCGCGCCAAGGGATGATCACAGCGGCGCGCTGAAAGCGTTGGAACAACCCCTGCTTGCGCATCAGATGAATCAACAGCACGACCGACAGCCCTACCGACAGGATCGTGCCGACGACCATCAACAGCGTGCCAAAGAGCCGGTTGTAGTCCTGCTGCTCATGGTAGATCGGGACAAAGCGGGTCACGGCCCGGTCTAGCCCAAAGGTGGTGAAGCTGTGCGCCAGCGCCACAATCGAAAGCGCATAGGCAAATGCGCCGTAGTCCGACTGCGACAGATAGCGTACGATCAGGATTTGGGTGGCAAAGTTTGCCCCTTTGGAAAAGATCTGGCCGAGCAGCAACAGGCTCGACCCGCGCAGTTGGCGGCGTGTGCGCGTCGTCTTGGGACCAACGGAAGGGGTGGCGGATGCCGACGCAGTTTGGCTCATTGGGCTTCGCTGCTTTCTTGGCCGGGTGCGAATGGGAGCAAGCGCGGGGTCATACTCGCCAGCTTTGGAGAAGCCGGGATCAGCGATGGCACAAGGCCGTGACCAAAGATCTGGGTGGCGGCTCCGGCCAGCGCCAAGATGACCCAGTAATAGCGGACATAGGACAGATGCAGAAAGATCGCCGTGCTCATATAGGCAATGATCGCGACGATCAGACCGGCCAAGAGATAGCCCACATTGGGGTCGCTATCCTTCCAGGCGCGGCGCACCCGCAGCAGTTCAACCAGCGTCAACCCCAGAATGCTCATAAAAAACGTGAACCCCACGATGCCGGTGTCGGCCAGTTCTTCAAGATACATATTGTGCGCCCTGCGGTCGGTTTCCAGCCGCCGGAAGCCGATCTCATTGCCATATTCGATCATGTAATCGCTGGTCTGCCCTGGCCCCACCCCAAACAGAGGATGGTCAAGGAAAATATGCAGCGCAGCCAGGTTCACGGTAGCGCGGCCGCGCACCGAGCCGCTGGCGTCTTCTACATTCCCCGACGCCAGCTCCGCTACGTCCGTAGTGGTCGAGAGCCGGTAGATATAGTCGGGGATCACAGTCGCTACGAACAGAATGCCAATCGCACTGACGATGACCAGATGGCGCAGCTTGAAGATACGCAGAAAGACCATCGCCAAAAGCGCCAGAATGATGGAGATCCCCGCCCCGCGCGAAAAGGTGAGCAGCGCACCGCCTACAATCGGGATGCAGGAGAGCGCGGCCACTGCACGCAAGAGCTTGCTGCGTTCGCCCCACATCCGCATCAACGCAATTGGCAGCAGAACGACCATCACTTGAGCGTAGCGATTCTTGGAGCCAAGCGGGCCAGACAGCCGCAGCCGCTTGACATCCTTCCCCATCATATCAGTGCGCCCGGTATCCATGACGCCCGAATCCTTGACGACGGCCAGCCCGCCAAAGTCATTGTCATAGGAGCCGGTCAGCTCTTGATAGAGCGAGATGCTCCCCATCAACACCCCGGCCAAGATCAGCGCCCACATGGCGTTGCGCAGCAGGCTTGGCGTGCGGACGGTGTTGATCACCAAGACGTAGAGCACCAACCCCTCCAAGACAAAGCTGAGGATCCGGTCGAGCGAGGCCCTGATATTGCCCGACGCCACAGCCGAGAGAAAGAGCATGCTGAGATAGGCGACCATCAAAACAACGGCGCGGTTGACCACAAACGGCTGGCGTGCGATCACGACATAGTAGAGCAAGGGCAGGATCAACAGCAGAAAAAACGATGCCGAGATCAGCTCCGGCACGCCATAGGAATGGATGGCGACCACCGGCAGGTTGGCATACAGCACAAAGAGCACCACCAGCGTCGTCATGACAGGATAGAGAAACATCAGGACCAAGAGGATCAGCGCCAACAGCCCTGCCAACGCCAGGCCGATGTTAAAGCCAAACACCAGCAGCAGCCCGACCGCACATGCCGG
>QEUY01000861.1 GCA_003577365.1 Chloroflexota bacterium
GGGCGGCGCTCGCTGATGGGCTGGAAGAGATACCAGGTCAGGCGGTCGCCGACGTCATGCGTGGTGCCGGTGGCGCCGAAGCCGCTCATGTGGCAGATGGCACATGTGGCGGCGGGGAAGTCGTTGACGGTCAGCGTGCCGGCGGCGGCGTTCCAGTTCCAGGTGTGGCCCATCGTCATATAGGCGATGCCGTGCGGCGATTCCTGGTAGATCTCCCACTGCGGATGATCGGGGCCGATGTGGCAGGCGTTGCAGGTTTCGGGCTTGCGTGCCTGCTCGCGGCTGAACTCGTGGCGCAGGTGGCATTTCTGGCACTGGCCGATCGAGCCGTCGGGGGCGGGGGCGCCGATGTTGTGGCAGGCTTCGCAGGCGAAGCGCGTGATGTCCGGCCCCTCGATGTGATACAGCGCGTTGCGCTGCTCGTTCGGCTTGACGGCAGCTTCGGGGATGGCGTTGTAGCGCACGAGTTGATCGTCCGTCAGCCCTTCGAGGCCGACCATGGCGGCGTAGGCGGGGATGCTGTGGCGACTTTGGTAGAACTGGCGGACTTCGGCGGTGTGGCAGGTTTCGCACATGGCGGTTGTCGGTGTGCGCAGGACATAGGTCCCTTCGTGCTCGACGGCGCCGGGGTAGTCTGCGCGGACCTCGTGGCAGTTTTCGCAGCTCACTTCGGCGGCGGCCATCGTGCTGTGCCCATACTGCTCGACGATGCCGGGGGTGGTCCGGCGGTGGCAGGTAACGCATTCGTTACGGCTGCCGGCCAGTGCATCGACGCGCACCTCCGGCTCGCGCGCCTGCTCGTCGCCGATCGCCATCACAATCAGGATCAGCCCGATCACAATGATGACGCCGACCAGGCCGATAATGAGGACACGGCCAGCAGTCAGCCAGCCAGGGATGTGATTCGGCGGAGTGTTAAGATGATCCGTCATGAAGTCCCCCTTTTTTAGTTGCGAGAAATCTAATCTGGCGAGCATTGTTCTTTGAGGCAGAGCGCGTCAGCAATCTCTGTCGAACGGCACGCACCCCCTTTCGTGAACGGTAGCGATTGGAGTCGAGCGAGGCATCGATGCGCGCAATCAGGCGCCGGGCGGTTTGATCCGCGGCCACAGGTGTATGATGAATAATATCACAGCACTTAATTCGGCGATACGACCGGCAAACGTCAGATCGGCCAGGGACGGCCACCAGTTCCCCGCGCAGACGGCCAGCACGCCGGCGTTGAGCAGGGCGAATGCTGCCCAGGCCAGCGTGGTACGGCGCCCGTAGCGGTTGGGCAGACGGGCGAAGCGGGGCATGATCCAGAACGCGACGCCCATCGCCAGTTGGACGATCCATCCAATCAGGGTCAGCTCGATATGGAGCGGCCACAGCCGCCAGATATCCGGATGTGTGGGGATGGCTTTGTCGAACAGCATCAACGCGCCGAACGTGAAGCCGATCCCCAGATGGAGCAGGGCGACGCGCACCATCCACACGCTGAGTGGCGGCATCTCAGCGCTCCTTGATCCGCGCCCAGGTGTTGATCACGAACAGCCAGCCCGCGATCAACTGCAAGACGGCGGAGAGTGCCAGCATCCAGCCGAGATCGGGTTCTGCGCGGATGGAGACCTGCGGCTCGCTGATGACGCGCAGCGCCAGCCCGACGTTGAGCAGGATGAAGGTGGCCCAGGCCAGCCGCTCGCTGCCGCGCGGGTTCTCGCGGCTGAACTTCGGGAACATCCAATAGCCCACGCCGATGATGAGCTGCGTGATCCAGCCGACGGCCAGCAGGTGGATGTAGACGGGACGCAGGACTGCCAGCCGCGAGGGGAGATCGACGACGGTGCGCGCCTGGACGAGAACGCCAGCGATCAGCGCCAGCACAAAGTAAACCAGGCCGGCCTTGATGTACCAGCGGGCAAGGGTTGGCATCGGAACGTGCTCTCTTTTTGGTCGATTATGATCCGGTGGGCGCGCGATCGGCAAACGAGCGCCCCACAAAAGCACAGCATAGCCGATCGGCGCTGCGCCGTCCTTGATCTAGATTAAGTGTGGGGCGGGGCAGAACGAAAACGGCCCGCGTCGATTGCTCGGCGCGGGCCTGCGGCAGCCTCCGGGAGAAGGCCGCGATGCTTGTGCAGTTAACTCGCCTCGGGGCGCAGCAGCGGG
>QEUY01000862.1 GCA_003577365.1 Chloroflexota bacterium
GTTGGCGGCCTCGGCGATGGAGGCGACGGACACGCACAAGGCAAAGTGGGAGTATTGGGTCGCGGGGATCGCCGGTCTCCTCGCCGTGATCGCCCCGTTCGTCCTCGGCTTTAGCGCCTTGACGCTGGCGGTGTGGACTACGGTGGTCTTGGGCGTGATCATCCTGTTCCTCGCCGGCTATGAGGTCTTCATGGCGCCGTCGCCGGCCAGCCAATAGCCGGGCTATGACCGGAATTTGTGAGCAGCCCTGGCCTGTACAGGCCAGGGCTGCTGCTTGGTTTTCATCGGGTTTTCCTCGCAGGGGGTGCGCCGTCGATCGACCGAATGGGGATGGCGTCGGCAGCCGGCGCGAAAAGAGAGCGCGCCGTGAAGGAGATCCATGCAGAGGGAGGCGAGGCCGGTAACCGTTTCGCAGAGACAAACGCCGCGGCGCTTCACCCCGCTCGCTTGAGCCGGCCTCTACGCAGAGGCTATGTCCAGTGTACGGCCTGTGAACACTGGTGTGCGCTTGCGCCTGGGGCAAGCGGCAAGTGCGGCGTGCGCCGCAACCTGGCGGGGGCCTTGCGGCTGGTCGTCTATGGCCGGGCCATCGCCGTCCAGATCGACCCGATCGAAAAGAAACCGCTCCACCATTTTCTGCCCCAGAGCCGGATCTTCTCGATTGGCACGGTGGGCTGCAACCTCTCTTGCGCCTGGTGTCAGAACGCGCAGATCTCCCAGTTCAAGACATTTGACCTGCCGCGGGCGCATATCGGGCAGCGGCTGTCGCCCCAGCAGATTGTCGCCCAATGTCTGCACGACCGCATCCCGGCTGTTGCCTTCACCTATAACGAGCCGGCGGTTTATTGGGAATACGCCTTTGATACGGCCAAGTTGGCCCGGGCCGCCGGGCTGCGCACCGTGTTTGTCTCTAGCGGCTTCGAGACCTTGGCGGCGCTCGACGGCATTGCGCCCTATCTGAGCGCGATCAACGTCGATCTGAAGGCCTTCGACGACGCTACCTACCGCCGCTATTGTGACGCGCGGCTGGCGCCGGTCCTACGCAACATTCGGCATTTGGTCGAGCAAACGTCGGTTTGGACAGAGGTGACCACGCTGGTGATCCCCGGAATCAACGACGGCGACGCGGAACTGCGTGCCATCGCGGGTTTTCTGGCCGGCATCAGCCCCGACCTTCCTTGGCATATCTCGGCGTTTATGCCGCATTATCGGATGCAGGACCGGCCCCCTACGTCGGCTGCCGCTCTGCGCCGTGCGTGGGAGATCGGCAAGGAGGCGGGGCTGCGCTATGTCTACGCCGGCAATCTCTGGGCTGCGCCGCAGTTGGCGGGCTGCGCCGACACCGTCTGCCCCATGTGCGGCGTGCCGCTGATCCAGCGGGCAGGCTATCTGACCCGGCAGCTTTGGCGCACGCCGGGTATCTGCCCTGGCTGCGGCACAGCCGTTGCCGGCGTCTGGGCATGAAGGATGCGTTATGAAGCAGACGAGGTGGATACGCAAGCCGGCAGCAGCCGGTCGCTTCTACCCCGCGGCCCCGGTTGAGTTGGAGCAGGCGATACGCTCCTATCTCGAACAGGCCGGCGCGGAGCAGGCGGCTGAGGATCAAGCAGGTGAAACGCCCGATTGCCCTGTGCGCGGTTTGATCGTGCCCCACGCTGGGTATCCGTGCAGCGGCGCGGTGGCGGCACATGCCTATCGCACGCTCTTGGGGTGGGGCATGCCCCGTCCTCCCGTCTATTTGATGGGGCCGGCGCACTGGCTGCCCGTCCCAGGGGTTGGCCTGAGTTCCGCGGACAGTTTTTTGACGCCTCTGGGTCTGGCGCCGGTGATGCGCCGGCGAGTAGCGCATCTGCTCAAGATGGGCGGGCAATATGTGGTGGCCGATACAGCGCACCGGCCTGAACACTGTCTGGAGGTCCAGCTCCCCTTTCTCCAGGTCGTGCTTGGCCGGTTCCAGATCGTCCCGCTGCTCTTTGGCTGGGGGGCCGGCCCGGCGCAGGTCGCGGACGACCTAAGCGAGCTTTTGCAGGAGGAGCCGGGTCTGCTGATTGCCAGTTCGGATCTAAGCCACGGGCTGCCCTATGTGCAGGCGATGGAGGCGGACCGTGGGTTGCTGGCGGCGGTCGTGGCAGGCGACCTGGCAGGGGCC
>QEUY01000863.1 GCA_003577365.1 Chloroflexota bacterium
CGCTTTTTGTCCAACGGCCGCGACCTGCGCGCCTTTGGCAGCCGCGGCCAGCAGCGCAGCGCGGCGCTCTCGCTCAAGCTGGCCGAGGTGCAGGTGATGGCGGCCGGCGACGGCGTGGCCCCGCTCTTGCTCTTGGACGATGTCATGAGTGAGCTGGATGCCCAGCGCCGCGGCACGCTCTTGAAGACCCTGGAGGGGGTGAGACAGGCGGTGATCACCACCACCGATTGGGAGGATTTCGCGCCGGAGTTTCGCCGCGCGGCGCAGTGTCTCCACGTCTGCGCCGGCACGATTGCGCCGGCGGGCGATACCGCCTTGGTCTAGCGCGTGCCGGTGTCGGGCGGTGGGCCGGCAGGGGGCTGCGGCGGCGCGGGCCGCGATGGGGAGCGCACCACGGTGGCGCGCAGGTCGCTGGTCAGCGCGCTGACCGTGCGCCGCCAGCGGGTGATGCTGCTGGTGGAGCGGATCACCGGGTCGACCACGGCATCGCTCATAAAGGTGGCGGTGCCGCGCACCGTGTTGATCGTGGCCTGGGTATCTTCGATGATCGGGCGGATCTCGGTCTGCACGATCTTGACCAGCCGCCAGACTTGCCAGATCAACACTGCCAGCAGCACGCCGATGACGATGCTCTGCAGGGCGATGATGATGATGGCGATGTCGCGCATGGTGGCAGTGACCACGAATCCCTCTCCTTTATTCATGGGAAGCAGGGAGTAGGCAATCGGCAGTGGGGATTCAGAAGCGAGAATCCTCTTCTGCTCTTCCTCACCCCCTACTCCCCACTTCCTGTCCTATGGCGTTCCCACGCGACGGCTGCCCGCCAACTCGCGCGCACCGATCAGCGCCAGCCAGGCGAAGATCGACGCCTCGACGACATGCACCTGGCCGATGCGCGGCAGCGGCAGTTGGAGCAGCACGCCGAGCAACTGGCCGACCGCAAACCCACCCGCCGCCGCAGCGATATAGACCAATAGATCGCGCAGCGAACGCCCCCCCCATAGATGCAGCAGGCTGGCGTAGGCGATGCAGAGCAGCGCGCTCAACAGCAGTGCCGGGGGGATCCACTGGAGCATCAAGCGATGATCCCGCCGCCCAGGCAGAGGTCGCCGTCATAGAAAACCGCGCCTTGGCCGGGGGTGATGCCGCGCAGCGGCTCGGCCAAGGCGACCTGGACGCTGCCGTCCGCCTGGGGATAGAGCGTGCAGGCGGCGGGGGTGGCGCGATAGCGGATCTTGCACTCGGCCTGCGTCCCCGCGGGCGGCGGCGTGCCGAGCGTCCAGTTGACATCGCGCGCGGTGAGCGAGGTCCGGCCCAGTTCTTGCGCCGTGCCCACGATCAAAGCGTTGCGTGCGCTGTCCAGTTCCAACACAAACAGTGGCTCGGCGGTTCCGCTGATCCCCAGCCCCTTGCGCTGTCCAATCGTGTAGTTGGGCAGGCCCGCATGCTCGCCCCACTGCCGCCCCTGCCGGTCCAAGATGGGGCCAGGCTGCATGGCCTGTGCGGCCCAATCTTGCAGAAAGCGGCGGTAGTCGTCGTCGGCGATGAAGCAGAGGTCCATCGAGTCGTGCTTGCTGGCAGTGGGCAGCCCACGCGCTGCGGCCATGCGCCGCACCTCGCTTTTGGGATAGTCGCCGATGGGCAGCAGCACGTCACGCAGTTGGGCCTGGCCCAGAACGCTGAGTACATAGCTCTGGTCTTTGTGCTCGTCCTGCGCCTTGAGCAGATGAACCGTGCCGTCCGCTTGGCGCTGCAGCCGGGCATAATGGCCCGTAGCCAGATAATCGGCCCCCAGCTGCCGTGCATAGTTGAGCAGATAGCCAAAGCGGATGTGGCGGTTACAGGCCAGGCAGGGGTTGGGCGTCTGCCCCGCGCTGTACCCGGCGATAAAGAAATCCACCACCTGGCGCTTGAAGGGTTCCTCGACGTTGATCAGATAGAAGGGGATGCCCAACTGGTCGGCCACGCGTCGCGCGTCGTGGACGCTCTCCAGGCTGCAGCATTTATTGGCCGAGCCTTCGCCGGGGTGCATCTCGGCCCAGAGACGCATCATGATGCCGATGCAGTTGTAGCCCTGTTCCACCAACAGCGCCGCGGCCAACGAGCTATCCACGCCGCCGCTCATGGCGACGACGACCGTGGTCTCCTG
>QEUY01000864.1 GCA_003577365.1 Chloroflexota bacterium
ACACCGGACTTTGTCCTGCGCCTCTCGCCGGCGCGACAGACTTACCCGCAGCGCCGCCCGCCTCTGATCTATCTTGACGAGACCTACTACGGCCTGATCGCAGACCTCCAGCAGCGCTTCGCCCACGGCGCGCCCTCGCTGCTGCAATGCACCGAGCTGCGCGTGGAGGGCAATATCTTTTTTGGTCGGAATATAGTAATGGAAGGGGATGTGCGGCTGATCAACGGCGGGCCGGACGCCGCCTACGTCGCCGATGGAACACGGCTCAGCGGCACAGTCCGCCTGGGCTAACCGCTCGAGGTCAACGCACTGGCACTGCCAATTGGACAACCCACCCGAAGATGGGGTGGGTTGTCTGCTGTCTAGTCTACGCTGTCTGGTCTATTTGGGCCACAGGCGGCCTATGCGAATTCCAGACGGCCCATGGCCGATGGGTGGGCTATTTCTGGCTGAGGTTCTTGCCCGCCTGTTCGCTGATAGTCTTGTGCACCGAGATGCGCTTCGGCTTGACGGCCTCAGTCTTGGGCAGACGCAGCGTCAACACGCCGTTTTCATGCGAGGCCTCGACCTTATCGGCGTCGACCGGCATCGGCAGCGTCACACTGCGCATAAAGCTGCCAAAGCGGCGCTCACGCACATGATAGTTCTTTTCCTCGGTATCCTGCTCGCTCTTGGTCTCCCCCTTGATCGTCAGGACATTATCGGTGAGCGTAATCTCCACCTGGTCGGGGTCAACGCCTGGCATAGAGGCCTTTACAATATAGTCAGAGTCGTCTTCGGCAACGTCCAACGCCAGCGGAAAGCCCTCGGAGCGTTGCAGCCACAGCCCAGAGCGGCTGCGCCACGGCTCGTCAAACATGCGGTCCATCGCCTCGCGGAAGGTCTCCATTTCACGGAATGGATCCCAACGGGTCAACGCGTTCATTGAATCCTCCTTTTACCAGTAACTGCTTTGGACTCACGTCCATACCCTCTCACATCGGCGGAGCGTAAAACCAGCCGGACGGCCAAGGCATACCGGCGAGTCTTACTGCGCCTTACTTACATTTCCAGCATAGCGCGCCAACGTTAGCAGGGCATATGCCGGGTGTTAGCATTTCGTCAGAGCCGCTTTCTGAGGATGATTTCGGCCAATTAAAACGGGGGGTGAGCGCCCTTCTGAACACTCGCCCCCCGTGGGGCATAGTCACGCGCGCGGCGCTCAGGCTTCGAGCGCCTCCACGCCGGTGAAGACCAGCTCGCCGTTGACCACATCCACGACCACATGGTCGCCATCCTGAATCTTGCCCTCCAGGATTTGGCTCGCCAGCGGGTCGGCGATGCGATGCTGCAGCACTCGCTTGAGCGGGCGGGCGCCAAAGGCCGGGTCATACCCCTCTTGCACCAACAGCTCCTTGGCGGCGCTGGTCAACTCCAGCGTGATGTTGCGGTCCTTGAGCAGCCGGCGGAAGCGATCCAACTGAATCTCCACGATCTGCTTCAGATGTTCCAGCGACAGCGCGTGGAAGATCACGATCTCGTCGATCCGGTTCAAGAATTCGGGCCGGAAGTGGCTGTGCAGCACCTGGCGCACACGCCGATCCACCTCTTCGTCCACCCCTGCGACTTCCAGAATATACTGGCTGCCCAGGTTGCTGGTCATGATGATGATCGTGTTGCGGAAGTCTACCGTGCGCCCTTGGCTGTCGGTCAGCCGGCCATCGTCCAGGACTTGCAGCAGCACATTAAAGACCTCGGCATGGGCCTTTTCGATCTCGTCGAAGAGCACCACCGAATAGGGATGTCGCCGCACCGCCTCGGTCAACTGGCCGCCCTCGTCATAGCCGACATAGCCGGGAGGCGCACCGATCAGCCGCGCCACCGTGTGCCGCTCTTGATACTCGCTCATATCAATGCGCACCATATTCTGCTCGTCGTCGAACAGAAACTCGGCCAGCGCCCGCGCCAGCTCGGTCTTGCCCACACCCGTCGGCCCCAGGAAGATAAAGCTGCCGATGGGCCGGTTGGGGTCTTGCAGACCGGCGCGGCTGCGGCGGATCGCCGAAGCGACCACACGCACCGCCTCGTCTTGGCCCACCACGCGGCGATGCAGCTCTTCCTCCATGCGGATCAGCTTGGCCCGCTCGCCTTCCATCAAGCGCGACGGCGTCGACCTCCTCCTTGAGCAGCGCGCCCCTGGCCTGCAGCGCGCGCACGCGCTCCTCCGCCGCCGCCAGTTCGGTTTCCAACTGGCGCAGCGTGCCATAGCGCAGCTCCGCTGCCTTCTGCAGATCATAGGCGCGCTCGGCCTGTTCGATCTGGACGCGCGCCTGGTCGATCTGCTCCTTCAGATGGCGCACCTGGGCGATGGTCTCGCGCTCGCTCTGCCAGCG
>QEUY01000865.1 GCA_003577365.1 Chloroflexota bacterium
TAGAACAGGATCAGCAGCGCCCCCACCAAGGCCACGCCATAGAGATAGACCTTGCGCGGCCCCGAGGCGCGCTCCTCTTGGCCTGTGAGATCCTGGCGGCGCGCCACACGCTCTGCCGCACGCCAGTGATAGGACCAGACCGGCGCACCCACCGCCAGCAGACTCAACCCGTTCGCCAACGGATAGACCCAGATGCGCGCGCTGCCCGCCACCACGCGCCCCTGCGAGAGCAGCACATCCAAGACCGCCTGCACCAAGTTCACCGCCCCAAACCAGAGCAGCGCCAAACCGGTGGCGGCAACCGTGTAATAGTAGAGCCGGCGCACGGTCGCGCCTTCGCTGCTTTCGCCATAGGCCGCGGCCTCGCGGCCCAAATAGCGCCAATGCCAGACCCACACGCCCAGCCCCACCGGTATAAAGGCAATGGCCGTCGCCAGCACATCCCACAATTCATAGGGCAGAGCCGTAGGGTCGAATAGCTGGATCAACGCCTGGTTGACCAGCATGGCCGCGGGAACCAACACCGCCAGCGCGCCGCCGACCACCGCCGCATAGAGGTAGAAACGGCGCAGCCCCGCCTGCGCCTCCGCGGGGTGCTCTTCGGCCAGGCTGCGCCAGCGCTGCCAGTTGGTGCGCAGCAGCAGCACGCCCAAGATCGTCTGCGCCAGCCCCGAACTGACCGCCATGCGCCACCATTCCTGGCTGACCGAGCGGCCCGCCGCCTCTAGAAGCTGGCGCAGCAGCGTCTCCACCATGCCGCCCACGCCAAAGATGACCAGCCCCAGCCCAAACAGCCCCGCCACCGTCTGATAGATACGGCGCAGCGTGGCCGGACCTTCCTGTTCTGTGCCATAGTCGCCGTCGTGCAGCAGGATGCGGTGGAAATAGAACTGCAACGCCAGCGCGCACGCCACGATCAGGAGGTCGGCCAGCCAGTTAGAGGGCAAGATATCCACATAGGCCGGCGGCTCGCCCAAGGCCAACGCCCCCAACCCTTGCAGCAGTTCAAAGCCAAAATAGAGCGCATAGCCCACGCTCACCACCGACGCCACATAGAGGAAAAACTTACGCATCCCCGAGCGGCGTTCGTCCTCGTCGGCGTGCGCCTGGGCATAGCGCCAATGCAGCAAAAAGATCGGCACAGCCACCAAGAGCACGCCCCCGCTGCCCGCGATCGTGTTGCGAATATAGGCCGCATCCGCCGTCACCTGGCTGCCCAGCCACGTCGAAAAGATCGCACGCAGCAGAATCGCCAGCGCGGCCAGCGAGGCGATGAAGCTAACCAGCGCCACCGCATAGAAATAGAGCCGGCGTACCGTGACCCGTGCACTGCGAGTAGAAGCTGCCTGAGTAGAAGCTGTCATAGTCGGCCCTCGGTTCGTTGCCCAAATCAAGACCAGCGCGATCAGCCCGATAGCCAAAATGTTCACCAGTCCCACGGCGGGCCACCCCTAGTAGAAGAATTCCTGGGCATTGATCTTCCAAACCCCCTCCTCGCGCACCACCTCGACCGTCCCCTCGCGGCTCCAGGTGCTGCCCGCGCCAAACAGCCCGCCGCGGCTGTAGGTGTCGATCACAAACGAGACCAGGGCGCGGTCGGCATCCTCCGCGTCCGGTTGAACCGAGACGATGCGCAGCCGCCGTGCCGCAC
Source organism: Chloroflexota bacterium (assembly GCA_003577365.1). Taxonomy (GTDB): domain Bacteria; phylum Chloroflexota; class Anaerolineae; order Caldilineales; family Caldilineaceae; genus QEUY01. The sequence continues at coordinate 1,652 of QEUY01000865.1, forward strand.
GGTCGCCCATCGTGCCGCTGAAAGGGTCCCAGCCCTTCTCGCCGTCAAGTTCGTCCAAGATCGCTTGGCTGTACTGGGCGCGCGCCCGGGTGCGGTCACCGCGCTGCAGCGCCACAAAGGCATTGTGAACCGGCGCTTCGGGGCTATTATCCTCCAAATAGGCCGTCTCCTCCACCGCCGCGCCGCTGCTCCGGGTCACCGAGACCACGGCCGCCACGATCAACAGCGCGATCACCGCAATCACCGCCCAAGTAAATTTATCCAGTTTCATAAGAGGGTCATCCTAGTTCTGGCCGCTTGGCTTGGCCGGGACGCCAAGCAGTGTACCGATAGGAGCAGAGGAAAACACTCGCACAACCTGGGCGCGTGACCTTGCGCTGCATGCGCGCCGGCGCACCAGATTCTACTCATGATGACGCAGCAGCCGGCGGCCAGGTTCCGGGTCTTTGCCAGATGCACCAAGAGCTTGATCCTGTACATGATGTGAA
>QEUY01000866.1 GCA_003577365.1 Chloroflexota bacterium
AACCCCGAAGGGCTGGCGCGCGAACAGATGCGCCGCGAAGAGATCGACCTAACCGAGATCTCGCAACACGAATGGAACCACGCGCTTGATCTGCTGAAACACGGCCAGGACCCGACGAGGGTGTATGACGCCCGTTGGGCGCAGATCCTGGCGGAGAAGATGCGTGAGACGGAGAAGTACCGTGCCTCCGTGCGCGAACTGAGCGGGCTGTATGTCATCGGCACCGAACGTCATGAAGCGCGGCGCATTGACAACCAGTTGCGAGGCCGTTCGGGCCGTTTGGGCGACCCTGGCCGCAGCCGCTTCTATCTCAGCCTGGGCGATGAACTGATGCGGCGGTTTGGCGGCGAGCGCATCAGCGGCATCATGAGCCGGCTGGGCGTGGAAGACGACATGCCTATCGAGGCGGGGCTGGTCAGCCGGGCGATTGAAAACGCCCAGACCAAGGTCGAGGGCCACAACTTCGACATGCGCAAGCATGTGTTGCAATATGACGAGGTGGTCAACGAACAGCGCAACCGCATCTATGACCAGCGCCGCCGTATCCTGACCGAACCGTCGATGCAGTCGTCGGTCGAGACCATGATCGAGGAAGAGATCCTGGGTCTGGTCGAAAGCTATACTGCGGGCAGCTATGAGGACGAGTGGAAGCTGGGCGATCTGGTGCAGGCGCTCAACGCCATCTTCCATTTGCCCGGCGGTATCTCTGCCGAAGCCTGGGCAGGTCTCAAGAAGGATGAGATCGAGGGGCAGTCCGTCGACCTGGCGCTGCAAGCCTACGCCGCCAAAGAGACCGAGCTGGGGGCCGAGACCATGCGCCGCGCCGAAAAACAGATTCTGCTTTGGGCGGTGGACAGCCGCTGGGTGCGCCATCTCACCGACCTCGACCGGCTGCGTGAAGGGATTGGGCTGCAAGCCTTTGCGCAGGTTGACCCGCTCGTCGCCTACAAGCGTGAAGCGTTCAACATGTATGGCGAATTGATGAACGATATCCGCAGTGATGTGGTCAAGGCCGTGCTGACCATTCAGGTGCAGCGCCAGGCCGCGCCCGTGCAGCCGACGCCGATTGCGCGCAACATCCGCACCAACCGCGACGGCGGCAACGGCGCGGCCGTCCAGACCGCGCGCCGCAGCGGGCCGGAACTGGGCCGCAACGACCCCTGTTGGTGCGGCAGCGGCAAGAAGTACAAAAACTGTCACATGGCGAGCGACCGCGCCAAGGCCGCCGGCCAACAGGCGCCTGCCCGGCAATGAGCTTGGCGGCGCCGCTGCGGCTGGGCGCTCATATGTCGATTGCAGGCGGCGTCAGCCGGGCGTTGGACCGCGCTGCCTCTGTCGGCAGCAATGCGGTGCAGGTCTTTACCAAGAATAACCGCCAGTGGCAGGGGCCGCCGGTCGATCTGGCGGACGTGGAGCGCTGGTGCATGACGATGCCCGAGCATGGAATCGAGTACGCCGTCAGCCACGCCAGCTATCTGATCAACCTGGCCGGCCCGCGCGATGACCTGTGGGAAAAAAGTCTGGCGGCGCATCAGGACGAACTACAGCGCGCGCGTGCCTATCAGATCGAGCATGTGGTGCTTCACCCCGGCGCTCATACCGGCTCCGGGGCGGAGGCGGGAATCGCCCGCATTGCCGCTGCGCTCAACCGCATCCATGCCGCCACTCCAGACTGTGGCCACACCTTGACCCTGCTGGAACTGATGGCAGGCCAAGGCTCGACGTTGGGGAGCCGCTTTGGCGAACTGCGCCGGATCGTCGAGCAGGTGGAGGATCGTTCACGCGTCGGCATCTGTCTGGATACCTGCCACGCTTTTGCGGCCGGCTATGACCTGCGCAGTGAGGCGGGCTATCTGGCGATGCTCGAAGAACTCGACCGCGAGCTGGGGCTGGAGGCGCTCAAATGCTGGCATCTCAACGACAGCAAGGGCGGGTTGGGCAGCCGTCTTGACCGCCACACCCATATCGGCGAGGGGGGGATCGGGCTTGAGGGGTTTGCCCGCATTCTGAACGACGCGCGCTGGGCCGGTATCGCCATGCTGCTGGAGACGCCCAAAGAAGAAGATTTGCAGGACGATGTCCGCAACCTGCGCCAGTTGTGTACGCTGGTCGACGACCCGGCACGCATCCCCGCAGG
>QEUY01000010.1 GCA_003577365.1 Chloroflexota bacterium
GGTCATCTGGCCGGTACGCGCCCAAGGCGATGCGCCGCGCAATGCGCTGCTGGAGTGGTTCTTGGCGACGCCCAACAGCGTGCTGCTGGCGACGCGCTCATTCTGGGAAGGGCTGGACATTCCTGGCGACGACCTCAGCCTGGTGGTGATGGACAAGATGCCCTTCCCCACGCCCAATGACCCGCTGCACAGCGCGCGCATGGCCGCGCTGGAGGAGGAGGGGCGCAGCAGCTTTGGCGAGTATATGGCGCCGTTGATGACGCTGGCGCTCAAACAGGGCTTTGGCCGCTTGATCCGCCGCGCCACCGACCGCGGGGTCGTGGCGATCTTGGATGAGCGGTTGACCAGTAGGGGCTATGGCCGCCAGGCGCGCAAAGACCTGCCCCCGGCGCGTTTTAGCCGGGAGTTCAAGGACGTCCACAAGTTTTTTCAACAGGCGCTGCAAAGTACGGCGGAGTTTGCGCTCAATGTGTGGGCCGCGCCTGTGCGCGGTGTGGCTGGGCTGGACGACCTGGACGGCGGGCAGATGCGCTGGCGCTGGCAGCTCTTGCGGCTGCAGGATGGCCGCTCCGACCAGGGCGAAGGCGTCTTGCCCGGCGCATCGACAGCGCAGGCCGAGCTACAGGCGATGGTGGCCGGGCTGGCTGACTTGCAGCGGCGCATTGAGCAGGCAGGCCGCCGGCCTGGGCAGTTTGGGGTGGAGGTGCGCTGTAGCCCTGAGGCGGCGGCGCTGGCCGCGCATCCTGCCCAGCGCGACTGGGCGGCGCTCCACGCCCGCTGGCAGGCCGTGCATCTTGTGCCGATCAGCAGGGTGGGGGGTGAGGAGTAGGGACACGACATATCGTGGCCCTACTTCCTACTCCGAGACCATCTCCGGCGGCAGGTGTTGAATGCGGTTGAGGTAGCGCAGGAAGAGCGTGCCGTTGGGCATGAAGTCGATGCGCGTGATGGCGGTGTTGTAGTGAAAGTAGAACAGCTCGCGTTCGGGGAGCTGGTTGAAAAACGCCTTGATCAGCGCGTCGATAAATGTGCCGTGCGAGATCAGGGCGATGCGTGATTCGACTTCCTGCGTGCGTTCCTCCTGGGCGCGGCGGCGCAGATCACGCGCCACGCGCATGGCGCGTGCGTTGCAGCCAGGCATATCCTCATACGGGCTGAACCACCAGCCTTCTTCGGTGATCGTTTCCGGCAGGTCGTAGTCGGGATAATCCGTTTGAATAGCGGCGCGGGTCAACCCAGGATGGATGACCAGCGCCTCGCCGTTGCGTGGGTTGCCGCGAAACATGCCGCCGTGTTCGTGGATCTCGATCCAAACCTGCGGCTTGAGGCCCAGCGCTTGGGCCACAGGCCGGGCCGTCTGCAGCGTGCGCAGCATAGGGCTGCAGTAGAGATGGGTGAGATGATAGCCGCCGTTGCCGTGGCCGGGGTGCGCCTCGTGCTGCGATTCGGGCGCGGCTTCACAAGCAAGATGTTCGGCCAGCAGCGCGGCTTGGCGCTCCCCCAACTCGGTGATCACCGGGTCGGCGCTGCGCTGCGCCATATACTCGTCGTAGGTGAGGTCGAGGGCGAGGCGATTGTTGGCCGATTCGGCGTGGCGGATGATGAAAAGCTTCATGCGCGGTCTGGCTGCCTTCTATCTGATACGGGCGATCTGGGCCGGCGCGCGGGGCGGCGCGGCCGGGGGTTCGAGTAATTTCGATAAAACGAGCGATGCTTTGCGGGCAAGATACCACCAAGTCGAGGGAGGGCCAAATCTAAAGGGCGGCGCGGCCATGTGCTATAATCACGCAGAAGCGCCCTCTGTCGCCGCGCGCCTACACATGAGAAAGCCGACCCATGCCAGAGACTCTATCGCCCTTATCGTCTCCTTCGTTATCTCCTGCGCCCTCTCGTTTGCCGGCGTCTACCTTGCGCGTTGAATCATTGCTGTCGGCGCGGCTCTTTGTCGCGCCCGAAGCGGCAGGCGACCACCTCTACTTTGCCAGCGACCTGTCGGGCCGTCTGAGCCTCTACCGCATGCGGCTGGGGGGCAGCGTGCCCGAACCGCTGCTGCCGCCGCATCTGGCGGTGCAGAACCCGCACCTGATCGAAGGCGAAGGCGTTTTCTGTGTGCTGCCCACGCTGCACAAGGTGCTGGTCATGCTTGACCGCGACGGCGACGAGAACTACCAGCCGGTTACGGTCCCGCTCGAAGGGGGCATCCCGCAGCCGCTCTTTGGCGACCGCTTTGCCGGGCAGCAGGTGGTCTGTCTGTGGTGTGACCGCAGCCACGGCCGCGCCGTCTTTTCCAGCGACCCGCGCACCGACCCGACCCTGCGCGTCTTTGCTGTGGACCTGGCGGCGGGCGACGAGCTGCCCCTGGCGAGCAGTATCTATAGCGTTGACTGCTTCGACGTGAGCGACGATTTTAGCCGCTTTCTGCTGGCCGAAGGCTACAGCACAGGCGATGTCACGCTGCTGTTGGCCGCGCGCGGCCAACCAGACCTTCAAGTGCTCTATGGCACACGCATGGCGGCGCGCACGCCGGAGATGAGCGTGCCGCTCAGCGGGTTTGGCTCCGGCCAGTTTACGGCGGACGGCGGCATCTTGCTCACAACCGCACTCTTTGAAGACACCTACGGCCTGGGCTATCTGCGCCCGGAGACGCCCGGCGAGATTGTCCCCGTCCCAATCGATGGCTTGCAGCATCAGGGCGTGGGCGAACTGGAGGAGGTCAAGCGGGCCGCGGGCGACCGCTACACGCTGCGCTATAACATCGACGGCTGTTCGTGGCTCTATGAGGGGGGCTTTGACGCCGCGCAGCGCCGCTTTACGGTCACGCGCACGCTGTGCGGCGTGGGCGCGCTGCGCAGCGGCGTGATGGAGTCGGTGCAGGTGGACACGGCGAGCGGTCGTTATGCGCTTTCGTTCTCCACGGCCACATCGCCCAGCCAGCTTTATGTGCTGGAGCCGGGCGGGCAAGTGCAGATGCAGACCAACGAGCGCATCTTGGGCATCCCGCCCAGCCTGCTTTCCCCAGGCGAAGATGCCTCCTTCACCAGCCATGATGGGCTGCGCGTGTCGGCGCGGCTCTATCTGCCCGCCGCCGAGTTGGGCTATGCAGGGCCGCGTCCGGTCGTCTTTTATATCCACGGCGGCCCACAGGGACAGGAGCGCCCCGACTTTACCTGGTTCTCGATGCCGCTGATCCAATATCTGACGCTGCGCGGCTTTGCCGTCTTTGTGCCCAATGCGCGCGGCAGCACCGGCTATGGGCTGCGCTATGTCAAACATGTGGACCATGACTGGGGCGGGCAAGACCGGCTCGACCATGTGCACGCCGCGCAACTGCTGCGCCAGGACCCGCGGCTGGATATGGATCGCGCCGCAGTGGTGGGGCGCTCCTACGGCGGCTTTATGACGCTGACGCTGGCCGGGCGGCATCCCTCGCTCTGGCGCGCGGCAGTGGATATGTTCGGCCCTTACAATTTGCTCACCTTTGTCGAGCGGCTGCCCGAAGCGTGGAAGACCTATTTCTACATGGTGATCGGCCACCCGGAGCGCGACCGCGACGAGCTGATCGCACGCTCGCCCAGCACCTATCTGGGCGAACTGGCCTGCCCGCTGCTGGTGATCCAAGGGGCGAACGACCCGCGTGTCGTGGAGCGCGAATCGCGCGATGTGGTGGAGCAACTGCGCGGCCAGGGCAAGATGGTGGACTATCTGGTCTTTGAAAACGAGGGCCATGACGTGCTCAAGTTCGAGAACAAGGTGCGCTGTTATACGGCCATCGCCGATTTCTTTGCGCGCTATCTACACCCGAAGCAGTAAGGATGGCTTTGACGAGTATGCCTTTGACAAATATGCCTTTAACAACCCTGGTTTCGACGGCTGAACTGGCCGCCCATCTGGAGGACCCCACCTGGATCGTGGTGGACTGCCGCTTTACGCTCTCCGACCCGGCGCTAGGCCGGCTGCGCTATCTGGAAGCGCACATCGCCGGCGCGGTCTATGCCGACCTCAACCAAGACCTCTCGGCCGCGGTCGTGCCCGGCAAGACGGGGCGTCACCCGCTGCCGGAGCCACAGACCTTTGCCGCCGCCGCGGGTCGCCTGGGCATCGGCCCTGGGATGCAGGTCGTGGCCTATGACGATGCGGGCGGCGGCATGGCGGCGCGGCTGTGGTGGATGCTGCGCTGGCTGGGCCATGACGCGGTGGCGGTGTTGGATGGCGACTGGCGCGCCTGGCAGCGTGAGGGCCGCGCCACAGCGCAGGGGGAACAGACGCGGATGCCGCAGCGTTTCGAGCCGCATCTGCGCGAGGGCTGGGTGGTAGAGGCCGCCGAGATCGCAGCGCGGCTGGGGGATGCGCGCCTGCGGCTGCTAGACGCGCGCGGGGCCGACCGTTTCCGCGGCGAGAATGAGACGATCGACCCGGTGGCGGGCCACATCCCCGGCGCGCGCTCCGCGCCCTATGTGGATAACCTGGACGCCAACGGCTATTTCCTGTCGCCGGAGGCGCTGGCGGCGCGCTTTGAGACGTTGGCCGGCGATATCCCGGCGGAAGAGGTGGTGCTCTACTGTGGCTCCGGGGTGACGGCGGCGCACAATCTGCTGGCGCTGGCCTATGCCGGGCTGGGCAATGGGCGGCTCTATGCCGGCTCGTGGAGTGATTGGATCACCGACCGGCAGAGGCCGGTCGCAACAGGCGATGAGGGGTAACGGCGTGGATAGGACTTTCTTTTTGCTGGCGAGCGTCTTTGGCGGGCTGGCCGTGGCGCTGGGCGCGTTTGGCGCACATGGGCTGAGCGGGCGGCTCAGCGCCGGCGATCTCAATACCTTTGAAACCGCAGTGCGCTATCAGTTCTATCACGCCCTGGCGTTGCTCGGCGTGGTGGTGGCGCTGGGGCGCTGGCCGCAGGCTGGGCTGGCGACGTGGGCGGGCTGGCTCTTTGTGGTGGGGATTCTGATCTTTTCCGGCAGCCTCTATCTCCTGGTCTTGACCGGGGTGCGCTGGCTGGGCGCGATCACGCCCATCGGCGGCGTGGCGCTGATCGCCGGCTGGGTCTGCCTGGCGCTGCTGGCGCTGCGGAGATAGGTGGTGAATTCTCTTCTCTACTGCCCAATCTGTAGATCGCTCAACGGCAGGCCGAAGAAGGCGGCCACCTGCTCGGCCAGCGCGGGGATCTGCTGCGCCACATAGGCGGGCAGCGGGGCAAAGGGGGTGACTTGGATCGCCAGCCCCTTGCCCTTGCGGTCATAGCGCCACGTGCCCAGGCCGCGGCCATGCGCCAGCACAATGCCTTCGATATGGCCGGCGGGCCGCCAGACGGCGTTGTAGTGCGCTGGGTCCACGACCCAGCCTTTGTCACGGTGCGCCAGCAGATAGGGGTCGAAGCGATAGAGCAGACGCACGGGCCAGGCCTCGGCGTCGGGCGGGCGGCGGCGCAGCGTCGCCAAGCCGGCGCGCAGCACATGCATCGGCGCGCCGTCGACGCGCACTTCGGCCAGATCAGACGCCAGCGCGTCGAGGCTGGCCTGGGCATCGCCGCGGTTGATGGCGCGCCAGTAGAGAAAATCTCGGGTCGTGGAGGGGCCATAGGCGGCAAAGTAGCGCGCCGCCATGGCGCGGTTGGCCTCGGCGGGCGCGGGCGGGTCCCAGGCGAGCTTGGGCAGCCAGCGTTCGCGGTGGGCAAAGTGCCCCTCATTGCCGACGCGCCCGGCATGGCAGGCATAGCCTTGCCGCACCAGGTCGGCAAAGATGCCGCCCCAGGCGTTGTACAGCTCTTCCGGCACGTCGAGGCCGGAGGTGCGCAGGTCGCTGCGGCCCATGGTCTTGCGCGTGCGCAGCAGCTCTGCCACCTGTTCCACCAGCCGGCGATAGTCCTCTAGCGTATAGTTCTGAAACGCATAGTCGCCGTTTTCCGCCTGGCGCTCCCACCAGGTGCGGTTGACGCTGCGCGCGGCGTGGAGCAGCGGCCAGTCCCGGCTGTCGTAGACATGCAGCGTGTGGCGCTGGCCCCAGAGCTTGACCAGGCTGCGCCGCCGGTAGAGCAGGTCTTCAAAACCGGCGTAGGTCAGGCGCGGCGTGCGGTTCCACAGCGCCAGCGCCGCCGCGGGCAGGATCTGCGCCTGCACCCCCATCAGGGCGCGCGCCGCGGCGACCGGCGTGGCATAGGGTTTGACCAACCCGGAGCGGCGCAGGCGAAACCAGCGCATCTGCTCAATGCTAATCTGGGGAACAGTTGATGTTGCCATCGCGCTTACCTCAAATTGCCGGTTGAACTTTTGGAACAAATGTGCTATTCTGCAAGCATACCACAGGCCGGTGCGCCGCACAACTCCCCGCTGTCCAGGCTGTCTGTGGTTCGAATGACCCCTCACACAAGCAAGCACAGGAGGCAATCATATGCAGAGCAACGGCAATTGGCAAACGCCCCCAGCGGGGTCGGTGGTGGTGATGGCCGGCACGCGCAAAGGCACATTCTTGTTTTACAGCGACCCGGCGCGGCGCACTTGGCATCGCACCCAAGCGCATCTGGGGTGGAGCACGCACGCGGTCAACTATGACCCGCGCCACAACGCGCTCTATGCCGCCACCAACAGCGCCGTCTTTGGCGCGCTCGTGCAGCGTTCGGACGACGGCGGCGTCACCTGGCAGCATTTTAACCAGGGGTTGGATTTCGACGCCGGCCAGGAAGAACGCGTGCGCGAGGTCTGGCAAGTGCAGCCGGGCCACGCCGACCGCCCTGACGAGGTGTGGGCGGGGACCAACGCCGCCGGTCTCTTTCGCTCGGATGACCGAGGGGTGACCTGGTCGCCGGTGACATCGCTGCAGGAACGTTCCAAGACGGATAACTGGTTCCCTGGTGGCGGGGGGCTGATCCTGCACACGATTGTGCCCGACCCGGCGCGGCCCGACCGGCTCTATGCCGGCATCTCGGCGGCGGGTGTCTATCGCAGCGACGACGGCGGCGCGTCGTGGCAGCCCATGAACCGCAATGTGCGCGCCGATTTTATGCCCGACCCCTATCCGGAAACCGGTCACTGCGTGCATAAGATGGTGGTGAGCGCGGCTGCGCCCGACCGGCTCTATCAGCAAAACCACTGCGGCGTCTACCGTTCGGATGACGGCGGTGGCTGGTGGGAGGACATTTCGGACGGGCTGCCCTCGCGCTTTGGCTTCCCGATGGCGATCCATCCCCACGATGCCGACACGGTGTGGGTTGTGCCGCTGACCGGCGACGACCGGCGCGTGGTGCCGGATGAACAGATGGCGGTGTGGCGCAGCCGGAACCGCGGCTTAGCTTGGGAACGTTTGACAAACGGGCTGCCCTACCCGGCCTATTTCACGATCCTGCGCGATGCGCTGGCGACCGACGCCTGCGACCCGGCAGGGGTCTATGTGGGGACGACGACGGGACAGCTTTTCTATAGCCGCGACGAGGGCGAGCGGTGGGAACTCCTGGCCGACCATCTGCCGCCGGTGCTGGCGGTGCATGCCGCGCAGATCGTAGGTGGATGACCATGGCTTCGATCTCACAACCTGACAACTCGCAGCCCGGCAGCGTGCAAGCTGTGACCTCGTCTGTAAACCAACCTGGGGGCCGACCTAGCCCCCAGGTCATCGTGCGCATCCCGGCCCAGATTCGGCGGCTCTATGGCGCGAACGCTCGCGAAACGCTGGACGCGGCCAGCGTGGCCGACGTGGTGGCGCAGTTGGATGCCCGCTATCCGGGCATGGGGGAACGGCTGATGGAACCCGGCGGCCAGTTGCGCCGCTGGGTGAATGTCTTTGTGCAGGGCGACGACGTGCGTAGCCTGCAAGGGGTGGACACGCCGCTGCAGCGCGGCGACGAGGTTTGGATCGTGCCCTCGGTGGCCGGGGGCTAGGCAGCGCGCACCGCCCCGGCCCCGCTCACGCGCCTGCCGGCTGCGCGCCTACCGGTTGATCCACATGCCCCACAGGCTCATGCCGATATAATAGACGGCGAAGAGCAGCGAGTAGCCGACCAGCCAGGGGTGATGGCTGGGATAGGTGGTCAGGATGACGATATTGACGATCCCCCAGAGCACGGCCAGGGCCATGGTGACGCGCTGGTACATGGCGGTGCGAGACGGGTAGATGTATTTGATCGGCACAAAGACCAGCGCGCTGAGCAGCACGACGATGGCCGTGTTGATCCAGCCGTTGAGGCTGAGGATAAACATGTAGAAGACCATGATGTTCCAATAGGAGGGGAAGCCGGTAAAGTAGTGGTCTTCGGTCTTGGCGTTGCTTTGGCAGAACTGGTAGGCCGAGGCGAGCATGAGGATGATGGCGGCGGGGATGCCGATATGTGGCGGGAGGATATCGCCCACCGCCAGGAAAAAGCCGGGAACAAAGACGTAGTTGAGAAAGTCGACGATGTTGTCGAGCAGCGCGCCGTCGAATTCGGGCAAAACGGCTTTGACGCGTAACCGGCGGGCCAAAAAGCCGTCAAAAGAATCGACAAAGATGGCGGCGGCCATCCAGGCAAAGGCCATGACCCACTGTTGGTTGGCAATGGCCAAGATGGCGAGCAGCCCCCAGATCACGCCGCTGGCGGTGAAGAGGTGGACGCTCCACGCCAACAGCTTTTCTTTGGCGGTGGGTGAGCAGTTTGCCTCGCCGGAATTGAGGGTGGAGCTCAGTTCGTCAGGCTCGTAAAGATAGTTTTCCATAAGCGTCCAACGGCAAGCGCGTACAAGCATAAGGTTACGCCGGTGTCTAGTGTCTATCCGTGCCTAGGGCCGTCGCGGGCCGTCGATAGGCTGGGCACTATTCTACCACACGTTGGTCTGCGCTGGGAGATAGCAGCAGGCCGCCTAGGTCAGTTCTGAGCATTTTTGTCGCCCCGCCGCGTCGATGCTATACTCGGTGGTTAGTGACATAAGATGGGCGGAAGAGGAATGGTGCTATGCCGGTAACCCGCACTGCGCGTGACCCCAACGACTTTTCGCCGGCGTCTGGCGAAGAAGAACTCGACGAGCGCGCGCGCAAGCGCATCGAAGTGGGGCTGTCGCCGCGCCGCCCGACGGCCAAGAGCGCCGTCCAGCGCCCGCCCGATGTGCCCACCCTGCCGATCTCGCCTTGGGCGTTGTCGCTGCTTTTGGTTGCCATTTTGGTGGTAACAGCCCTGTTGGTGGTCTCGAATGTCACGGGCTGGGCGCCGGCGTGGTGGCCGGCGCGCGCGGCGGCACTGCCGGGCGAGACAGGTATGGCCGAGCGGACAGCGCCGCTGGCCGACGGCGGCTATCGGCTGCGGCTGGCCGAGGAGTTTAGCTCTGCCTCCTCTACCCTGCTGCAGGGCGAACAGCGCCAGGAATGGCACACCGAATTGCTGCCCGCCGAGTCGATCTACCGGATCCAAGTTTGGCCCGGCCATCTGGCCTGGAGCCTCTTGGGGCTGGATGAAGTCGCCGATTACCGGCTGCAGACGAGCGTCGTGGTGGGTGCAGACGCGCCAAGCGGCTATGCGGGGTTGATCACGCGCTATCAAGACGACCGCCATTTTTATCTGCTGGCGGTGGATGGAGAAGGGCGCTTTTTGGTGCAGATGCAAGACGGCGACGAGGCGGTCATACTGCAGCCGTGGACCGAGGCGGCCTTTCTGAACCATGCCGGCAGTTCCAACAGCCTGACGCTGGAAGACAGTGGAACGGTGCTGCGCTTCTACGCCAACGGCATGCTGCTGGCGGAGGTCGGTGACCTGCGCTACGCGCCGGGGCATGTGGGGCTGGCCGGGGGCGCACAGGCGGGTGATGTCGCTGACGTGCGTTTCGACTGGCTTCAGCTTTTCGATGCTCTGGAGTGACGGTCCACTGCGAGCAGGCGATTTCCGCAGGCTCATGTCTGCGGCTCCATTTTTGTAGGGTAGGGAAAGCGCAGCCATGGCAACCTCTACAACCTATCGAGCTTGGCTGGCGGCGATCGCCGCCGGCGACGACGAGCAGGCGGAGGCGCTTTCTCAGCAGCTTACCCCAGCGGACGGCCCGGCCCTGCTGGCGCAGGTGGCTTCTTCTGATCTGGATCTGCGCTGGTGGGCGGTGCGGGCGCTGGCGCTGCATGGGCCACCGGCGGCGGCAGGCCCGATCGCTGCGGCCTGTGATGACCCTGAACCGAGTGTGCGCGCGGCGGCGGCGCTGGCCCTGGCGCTGCTGTGCGGGCGCTATCCAGCCGCCGTCGAACCCTATCTGCCGGTGCTGGCCGTGCGGCTGGCCGATATTGACGGCATGGTGCGCCAGGCCAACGCCGATGCGCTGGCGCAGTGCGGCGAAGTGGCGCTCGCTGTCTTGGCCGAGGTGCTGGAGTTTGGCCCTGAGGCAGCCCGGACGCGTGCGGCCTATGCCCTACGCAAGATGGGCAGCAAGCCGGCGGCGGCGCTGCTCTACCCCCTGCTCAACGACCCCAACCCGTTGATCCACACCTATGCCTATGAGGGTCTCGACGACCTGGGGCTGCTGGAGACCACGCTGCTGCTGCCCTGATCGGGCCGTTCGACCCCGTTTCTCCCCTGTTCTACAATCGTCCTTGTAAGACAAGCGGAGGGTCGTGCCCCCATCGGGCGCTGGTTCGGCGCGCGCCGGATGGGTATGCACTTGCGCGCACGGCGCAGATCGCATATACTACGCGTGCTGAGTGCGGAGAGCGGCCCGAAGCAGCGCATCTTCCGGAAAAGTGGCCGCGCACACCGACTTGATTACACGATCGAGCTAGGGTATAATCAGCGCATCAACAGCCCTTTGGGTATTCACCCTCCACTACCCAGGAATCATTTTCCACCGACATCACGCCCGCTTAACAGCAGAATCTTTGTCCGAATTATCTGGACTTATGTGACTTTGGCGGACTCTCTATGCATTTTTGTTTTCAGAATCCTAGCGACAATGTAAGAGCGCACAGCGCCCAGCATTCTGACCTACAACTTGATCGATCGACCCTCCGTGCCGGTGTGTTGGCGCGCCGGGGACTCGTGGTCCCGGTGGCGATGCTGGTTTGCGTCTTGATGCTGAGCGCCTGTACTGCCGCCGTTCCGGTCGCCGGCGAAGCCGCGACCCCGAATGCCGCGCAGCAAAACAGCCGGTTGGAGAGCATTTCAGCCTATACGTTGCCCACCCCCGAACCGCTGATCACGGCGGAAGTCAACGCCGTGATCTCCACCGAGGGGTCGCGCGCCAATATCCGCAGCGGCCCTAGCTTGGACGCGCCGATCGTCGCCAAGGCCAACCCTGGCGATCAATATAAGATCACCGGCAAGAGCGCCGACGGCGAATGGTGGCAGATCTGCTGCGTGGCAGGGCCTGGCGACGAGAACGGCGAGGCGAGCGAGACGGCTTGGATCTCCAGTGTGGTGGCGGATCTGGAGGGCAATGCCGAGGCGATCCCGGTGATCGCCTCGCTGCTGCCCGACTCGATCGAGGCCAAGTGGCAGGTGGACTGGTCCTGCGGCTCCGAACGCTGTGAGGTGCGCGAGTGTACGGCGACCATCGAGGCGAAGTCCAACGGCGAGACCGACGAGCAGTGGCTCCAGGTGGAGCATGATGTGACCTGGGCCGACAACTGCTTTGAGAGCGATTCTTGGGTCTTTGAAGTGGATCGCTTTACCGGTAAAGAGCGTAGCGGCGAGTACGTCGATAACTTCCTGTATAACTACTGGTTGGGCGTTCAGCCTGGCCCGGCGACCAACGTCTTTTCGATGGACAATGGCCGCAAGGTTGCCGTCTGGTGCGATGGCCCGCATGAGTTTGAGCTTGAGGAGAGCGGCGGGTGGACGACCGTCTATCAGGGCAACACCTGCCATGATGTGCGCACGGGCGAACTGGTCTCGTTGACCTACACCAAGCGCTGGCTCTATTCGGGGGAGTATGAAGGCCAGCAGTATGAGCGCGCCTATTTCGGCGACTATGAGACGTTGGATCAACACCTGGTCGACACCAATGTCGAGCTGTTCTATATCGAGGATTGATCGGTTCAAGGATTTGTCAAGCAGTACGGGTCGGAAAGCAATTTCTGTTTGGGTTCCACCGAACGGCGCGGGGCAATCACGCCGGACGGTTGACCATAGATAAGCACAAATGTCTGTGCAGCACTGTCATCGGAGAAGTTCATCTATCTTCATCATTATTTGAGTCACAGAAGGAGCTTTGACATGACTCGAAACAAGAAGGTGCGCGTTATCTTCGCACTGATCATGGTCGCCATCATGCTGATGCCGGCGTCCGTGGCTTATGCAGGCAAGGGCCCCGATATGCCCGCCGACCACAAGCCTGATGTTGCCCCGCAGGCTGGTTATACCGGCCCGGCCGTCCCGCCGCCGGTGGCGATCAAAGGCCCGCGCATGAAGCCGCCCGTCATCCCGCACAGCGACGTGCTCGATCCGAACGTCGTCTACAACAACCTGCTGGTTCCTCCGGGTCTGCCGGCGCAGTCCGTGGAGGCCAATGCGGCCGATAACGGCCGCACGCAGGAGAAGCCGGGCCGCGGTATTCGCCAGACCCAGACCGGGTATGGCGCCGGCCTGACGCTGTACGATTCGCCCAACGTCTGCAACAACTTCAACGCGTTCGCCAGTTGGGCCGCCAGCGATGGCAACCCCGACATCTGGACCGACTGGTACGCCGGTTGGGCGCCGTTCGCCGTCGACAATGGCTATTACCAGGCCAAGAACGTTGCCTTCACCATGGAACGCTCGGTCGGCCCTGGCAATCGCTATAATGACACCGAAGACGACGACGGCAAGGAAGAGGCGTCGGTCAAGATCGGCAGCAACCAGCCCTATGCCGGTGGTTTCGGCAGCCCGATCATCCCTGTGCCCGATGGCTTCCAGGGTGGTCAGGTCATGGTGAGCGTCAAGTACCTCATCTGGGACCACGACACCGGCGGCACCTTCGGCACCAAGGATGGCTTGGACTATGACTGGGCGTCGTTGGGTGTCAAGCCCGGCGCGTCCGGCGACCAGGCTGTGTATGTCAATGGCTATGTCCGCGGTGAGTGGGCCGAGATGACCAACACCATCGACCTGGGCGGCGCCAAGGACATCATGGTTCTGCTGCAGGGCCATTCCCCGGGTTCGTTCAACTCGAACATCTACTTCGACGATGTGAAGATCGCCTTCGTCGACGCCAAGGGCAACGGCAAGTATCTGCGCGACTGCACCACTGCCGAGTCGATCAAGTAAGTTCTTCCGGGTCGCCCCGGAATGGCGTAAACCGAAGCAGCCGTCTCTGTTTGGAGGCGGCTGCTTGCTTTTGTAGGGGTGGGTCATTGGGGAGCGCCGCCAGGTAGTCGCCGGCGGGGTCGTCGCCGGCCATCAGCGCCAGGCCGTTTACGGCCTGGCTAAACGACGACGCCCGCTCAAGCGGGCTTGCCGACGCGTGAAGCGCACCTACGGAGTTCGCGTAGCGGCGGTTTTCCAACCGCGGGCGGGTATGGGCGGCTCACGCCTCAAACCGCGGCTGCGACAACCGGACTCTCCCCTTGGGGCAGCGGGATGAAGGCCATGGCGCGCAGATAGGCGGCGAGGTCCTGGGCGGCGCGGGCAGCATAGGCTGCATAGCGCGCCGCCTTGCCGCGCACGGGCTGTTCCAGGTCGGGCAGCAGCCCCATATTGGCCTTCATGGGCTGGAAGCTGTCCGGCTCGGCGTGGGTGATATAGTGCAGCAGCGCGCCGATCATGGTCGTGGGCGGCAGTTCAAGCGGCGGCTGCCCCTGCAGTTGGCGCGCCAGGTTGATGCCCGCCACCAGCCCGCCCATCGTGCTGCCCACATAGCCCTCGGTGCCGGTGATCTGCCCGGCGAAGTAGAGGTCGTCGCGCCCGCGGAAGCGCAGCGTCGGCTCTAGCAGGGTCGGGCTGTTGATAAAGGTGTTGCGGTGCATCTGCCCCAGCCGCACAAACTCGGCCTCGGCCAAGCCGGGGATCAGGCGCAGCACTTCCTCCTGCGCGCCCCAGCGAATGTTGGTCTGAAAGCCGACCATGTTATAGAGCGTGCCCGCCACGTTGTCCTGGCGCAGTTGCACAACGGCATAGGGGCGTCGCCCGGTACGCGGGTCGCGCAGCCCCACAGGGCGCATGGGGCCAAAGGCCAGCGCCATCGGGTCGCGGCTTGCCAACGCCTCGATGGGCATGCAGCCCTCGAAATAACGCTCTAGCTCTTTTTCAAATTCCTTCAGTTGAATCTTGGGCGCGTCAAGCACAGCCTGGACAAAGGCCTCGTACTGCGCGCGGTCGAGCGGGCAGTTGATGTAGTCGCCCTCGTCGCCGCCGAGATCGCTGTTCTTGTCATAGCGGCTCTGGCGGAAGGCGACGGTCATGTCGATGCTCTCGGCGCTGACGATGGGAGCCATGGCATCGTAGAAGTAGAGATAGTGGCTGCCGGTCAGCGCCTGGATGCGGGCGGCGAGCGCGTCACTGGTGAGCGGGCCGGTGGCAAGGATCGTGGGGCCGTCGGGGATATCGGTGACCTCGGCGCGCACGACCTCGACGTTGGGATGGCTGGCGAGCTTGGCGGTCACCTCGGCGGAAAAGTCCTCGCGGCTGACGGCCAAGGCGCTGCCCGCGGGCAGGGCGTGTTTGAAGGCGGTGGCGATGATCAGGCTGCCCAGCGCCCGCATCTCGTTTTTGAGAATGCCCAGGGCGCGGTCGGGCAGCGTGCTGCCCATCGAATTGCTGCAGACCAGCTCGGCCAGCCGGTCGGTCACATGGGCCGGGGTGGGGCGCACTGGACGCATCTCGACCAGGCGCACCGGAACGCCCCGGTTGGCTAACTGCCAAGCCGCCTCGCTGCCGGCCAGTCCCCCGCCGACGATGGTCACGGGTTGGGTCATGGTGTGTGTCTCCTTTCTGAGCGGCGCGCGGCCCGCTGTGGCGCGCACGCTTTGGTTTGCAGGCCGATGCGGATGGGAAACCGCACCTACTGCGCAGTTACCTCATAGCGCTGCACGTTGATCTCTTTTGCCTTGGCCTGGATTTGCGCCAGGTCATAGTTGAGTTGCAGCCGCAGCCAGAATTCGGGCGTGCTGCCAAACGCCTTCGACAGCCGCACAGCCATTTCAGGTGATACCGACGCATGGCCGTTGATCAGCCGCGAGACGGTAGGCCGGGTGACGCCAAGCACCTTGGCGGCCTCGGTGACGCTCAGCCCCAGCGGCTCTAGGCAGTCATGCTTGACGATCAGGCCCGGGTGGGTGGGCTTTCTCTGGGACATACCTTCTCCTGCTAGTGATAATCTTCCAAGTCCACGTCATATACGTCCGCACCTTCAAAGCGGAAGGTAATACGGTGATTGCGCGATATGACTACACTCCAGGTCCCGGCCCGGTTGCCGGTCAGACGATGCAACCGGTAGCCGGGCAGGTCCACATCTTGGGGACTTTCCGCAGCGTGCAACGCATCTAAGAACCGTTCCGTCTTGGCGGCGAAGTCGCCGCGCACGCCGCGTGCATCACCTTGCTCAAATAGCCGCTGCAACCCTTTGTGACGAAAGCTGCGAATCATAGCGGGTTGTATCCTGTCATGTTACGCTATACACCACATATAGAATAGCAGTTGAGAAAAGGACTGTCAACCTTATCTCGCAAGCATATACTCAGAGCCGCGCAAAGGCGTTGGTTTCGTTGGATCGATTGCCGTCTGCCAGAGGGCCATGCTATACTTTTCGCATAGAACCAGGACGGTAACCAGAGGGGGCGGGCCATGAATCCGGTCGACATCGTTGTCAAAAAGCGCGACGGGGGCGAACTTTCCAGTGAGGAGATCGAGTTCTTTATCCGCGGGCTGACGGACGGGAGCATCCCTGATTATCAGGTGGCGGCGTGGGCCATGGCCGTCTACTTCCAGGGCATGAGCGCGGCGGAGACCACGGCCTTGACCCAGGCGATGGCGGCCAGCGGCGACCAACTGGACCTGCACGACGCGCTGCCGCCGGGCACGGTGATCGTCGACAAACATTCCAGCGGCGGTGTGGGCGACAAGACGACGCTGGCCGTGGGGCCGATCGTGGCGGCCTGCGGGCTGCCAGTGGGCAAGATGAGCGGGCGCGGGCTGAGCTTTACGGGCGGCACGATCGAC
>QEUY01000867.1 GCA_003577365.1 Chloroflexota bacterium
ATGAACCGCACTGAACAACCGGCGCCGCGCGTGCCGCCCTTCAAGAGCCGCGAGGAAGCCGCCGCGTGGTTTGACACCCACGACGTGGGCGATTACCTGGACGAGTTTAAGGTGGTCGAGGTCAAGGTCGAGAAGAACCTTTCGCGCAGCTTGAATGTGCGCCTGGCACCCGAGATCTTTGCCGAGCTGCAGCAGCAGGCGGACGCCAAGGGTATCGGCGCCAGCACCCTGGTACGCATGTGGATCTTGGAACACCTGCAGCCGCCCAACGGCCGCCGCCAGGCGCAGCGCAACTGATCCCCCGCGCTCAGCGTCCCTTGAGCGCCAGCCCCTGCTCGCGCAGCGATACCCAGCGGCCGTGGCCAATCACCAGATGGTCGAGTAGGGGAATGCTGAGCAAGCGACCGGCCTGGCCGACCACCTCGGTCAGCTGCACGTCCTGGGACGAAGGGGCGGGGTCGCCCGAGGGATGGTTGTGGGCCAGAAGAATGGCCGCGGCGTTGACGCGCACCGCCTCCTTGAAGGCCTCCGCCGGCCGGATCGGCACGCTATCGAGTGTGCCCCGGTAGAGCAGCACCTCATGCGTGAGACGCTGGCGCGTGGAGAAGAGCAGCACCCACAACTCCTCCTGGTCCAGTTGCTCCAGCGGGGTAAAGATGCGCCGCAGCAAGTGGGCCGCCGCATCGGCGGGCGAGCGCACCACCACCTCCTCGGGCACCACACGCACAAAGCGGCTGGTCTCTTGCGGCGTGGCCAGGTTCTCGAGCAAGGCGCGATAGACAGAAGTGGGTTCGTGGGCGGGGCGGCCCAACTCCAAGGGCAGCTGGTAGGGGGAATGTTCCCTGCGCCGAGGCATGGGGGTAGTCTAGCATGTTGGCCGCGCAAAGTGCGGCTGGATTTTGCCCCTGCGCCCGTGTACACTCTTTACACCACACGTCACCATGCCCATGTCCAGCGAACGGCCCACCCGCATCGATACCGCTGCCCTCAAGGCCGGCGTCGATCTCCTGGCCTTTGCCCAGCGCTTTACCGAGCTGCGACCCGTCTCGCAGGCGGGCGAGTATGCCGGTCCCTGTCCCCGCTGCGGCGGTGAGGACCGGTTCCACATCAAACACGATCGTTTCTACTGCCGCCAGTGCTACCCGCGCGGCGGCGATGTCATCGACCTGGCGCAGCTGGTCTACGAGGCCGACTTCCGTGAGGCCTGCCGCCTGCTGGCCGACGACCCCGCCTTTTTCTCTGAAAGGCCCCTCTCCGCCCCCGTTGCGGCGCAGAGCACCCCCGCCGAGCCTGAGCCCGCTGACCTAGATACAGCTTTTCAACTATCTGCCGAACGCACAGTGGCGGCCACCGCCCAGCGCCTCCGTTCCGCCGCGGGCAGCCCCGGCCGCACCTACCTGCGCCAGCGCGGCCTCAGCGAGCCAACCTGGGGCGCCTTCCGGCTAGGCTACGGCCAGACCCTGCACCCCACTCGCCAGCGCCAGGAGCCGGCCATCTTTATCCCGTGGATCGGGGGGGATGGGAGCCTCCATGCCCTGCGCCACCGCTTTCTGGACGCGACGCTGTCTAAGGGCGAGCGCTACACGCTGAAACCCGGCTCCAGGCCCCAAATCTTTGGCCTGCACTTGTTTAAGCCTGCCGGACAGGTGGTGATCGTCGAGGGCGAGTTCAACTGCCTATCGCTCCACCAGGCCGGCGTAGCGGCCCTCTCGCTGGGGTCCGAGACCGGTGCCCTGAGTCCCGCCGTCCTCGTCCCATTGCAGGCTGCGCTGCACGGTGTCGACCGGATCTTCCTCTGGTTCGATGCGCCGCGCACAGGCGAGCAGCTCCGGGCGCGGCTGGCAGAGGCGGGGCCTTTCAGAAAGAAAACAATAGCGCTGGTGGTCTCGCCGCAGGACGCCAATGAGCTTCTGGTGGCGGGCCGCCTAGCGGCCGTGTTGGCCGAACAGGGCATTGGCTAAGCTCTGCACCTCTATACCACAAAACCATAAAAGCATACGAACATAAGAGCATACAACGGATCAAGCTGAGGGAAGAGAAGTCTAGTGCGGGGCGGTAGGGCGAAAAGTAAACCGGTTAACTGGGCAGACCGAGGCGGTAGGTGCTGACGCGGTTGTC
>QEUY01000868.1 GCA_003577365.1 Chloroflexota bacterium
CCAGAAGATCGTGCAGGCATTGGTGTTAACGCCAACCCGCGAGTTGGCGATCCAGGTGTCGGAGGCGATCCATACCTACGCCCGCCGCTTGGGGCGGGTGCAGGCTGTTCCAATTTACGGCGGCGATTCGATTCAGAAACAGATCAGCCGGCTGCGGGGTGGCATCCATATTGTAGTCGGCACGCCGGGGCGCATCATGGACCATCTGCGGCGCGGCACGCTCGACTTACAAGGGTTGAAAATCGCCGTGCTTGATGAAGCCGACGAGATGCTTCGTATGGGCTTTCAGGAAGATGTCGAGTGGATCTTGAGCCAGGCGCCCGCCAACCGGCAGACGGCGCTTTTTTCGGCCACTATGCCGCAGCCGGTGCGCCGTATCGCCGAGCGCTATCTACGGGAGCCGGTAACGGTTGAGGTCAAGCACCGGACCTTGACTGTGCCAACGGTAGAGCAGCATTTTCTCCGTGTGCCAGAGAAACAGAAGCTAGATGCTCTCACGCGCCTGTTGGAGATCGAAGCGATGCCGGGGGAGGCGATCCTCATCTTTGCGCGCACCAAAGTAGGCGCCGCTGAATTGGCCGAAAAATTGCAGGCGCGCGGCTACGCAGCCGAGGCCATGCACGGCGACATGAGCCAACCCCAACGCGAGGCTGTGATCCGCCGTGTGCGTGCCAGGCAGATCGAACTCGTGGTTGCAACAGATGTAGCCGCCCGTGGTCTGGATGTTGGGCACATCGGCCGCGTCATCAATTATGATCTCCCGTATGACCCGGAATCCTACGTTCACCGCATCGGGCGGACGGCGCGCGCCGGGCGCGCAGGCAAAGCGATCCTCTTTGTCACGCCGCGCGAGGAGCGTTTGATGCATGAGATCGAGCGCTTTACGGGTCAGCGCTTAACCCCGATGAAGCTACCCAGCCGCGCCGATGTCGCTGCCCGGCGCATGGCGCTCTTCAAGGGGCTGATCCTCAAAACCCTGGCCGAAGAGGAACTGGAAATCTACCTGGCGCTGGTCGAAGAGCTGGCCGAAGAGAGTGGCCGCGACATGGCCGAGATTGCCGCCGCTGCCGCCCGTCTGGCTCGTGGGGATCAAACGCTGGTTGTGCCCCTCGAACCGGAGCCGGAACAGGCGCCTCCGACCGAGCAGGGTATGGTGCGGCTGCTGATCGACGCCGGGCGCCAGACCGGGGTGCGCCCGTCCGACATCGTCGGTGCGATTGCCAACGAAGCGGGTGTGCCGGGCAAGAGCATTGGCGCGATCGATATCTACGATGAATTTACCTTTGTGGAGGTACCAGCGCACTACCAGGATCAGGTGTTGGAGGGCATGTCGGGCGCCTCCATCCGCAACCGCAGGGTCAACTTGCGGCTGGCCACTGTGCATGATGCCGCGCCGCCAAGGTCACCGCGCCGGGTGGGTCGCCATCCAGCGCAACGCAAGCCGCCGAGCCGGTCACAAAAGTCGCGTGGCCCACAGCGGGTCAAACGTGCTGGTTCGGCGCTAAAAAAGGGGTACTGAGCCGACCGTCTGTATGGGCAGAGAAGCGAGGCTTTTTCCAAAAATCCCGATTTTTTGACCGCGTGGAACCCCTGCTGCTTTCTCGGGTGGTTTGAATCCCCCTGCAACTTCGGCTACAATAAGGGTGGAGAACTGTTCATGTCCAGTGCTTCACCCTTGCTCGCCACCAAGCTCTATATCCCTCCTATCCGCGCCGGCCATGTGGCGCGGACACGGTTATGCGCAAAACTCGAAGAAGGGTTGCGCCGGCCGCTGATGGTGGTCTCTGCGCCGGCCGGTTTTGGCAAATCGACCTTGCTGGCCGACTGGATCCGTCAGGGTGAAAAGGGACTCGGTGAGGGTGGGGAGGCCGCGCCCTCTGCTCATGGGGACCCGCCATTGGGTGTCCGGCAGGTCTGTTGGCTTTCGCTCGACGAAGGTGACAATGACGCTGCACGTTTTTGGAGTTACTTTGTCGCTGCGCTGCAAACCGTCTGGCCTGAGGTAGGTGGCGATCTGTTGCTGTTGCTCCAGGCACCCCAACCGCCGCCCATCGAACGTTTTCTGATCTTGCTCATTAACGAGTTGGCGCCGCTGGATACCGAACTGGT
>QEUY01000869.1 GCA_003577365.1 Chloroflexota bacterium
CCCTCAGCGGACGTCTGGGCTGCAGGCTGCGCCGCAGGCGCACAGGCCGCAGCAAACACGGTGGCTGCCGTGATGGCGCTGCCGCGCAGAAAGTCGCGGCGGCTGATGCGGGACTGGTTCATCCGTAGTTCCTCCTGTGTGAAAATGGTGGTAGATCGAGCGCAGGCCGTGGAGAGCGGGTGCAGGGGCGCCCAACGACCTGGAAGCTGTCAGCCTTTGATGCCCGACATGACGATGCCGCGCACAAAGAAACGCTGGGCCACGAAGAAGAGCAAGATGATGGGGGCGGTCATCATGATGCTGGCGGCCATGAGCAGATGTTCGGTATGTTCCATTGAATCGGCGTTGCCCGCCACGGATTGGAAGTAGCGGATGCCGACGGCCACGGTAAATTTGAGCTTGTCGTTGAGAAAGATAAAGGGGTAGAGAAACGAATCCCAATGGCCCATAAAGGTGATGATCGCCGCCGTCGCCAGGGCGGGGACGGAGAGCGGCATCAGGATTTGGGCAAAGATGCGCAGATAGCTTGCGCCGTCGATGCGGGCCGCTTCGTCCAAATCTTTGGGGATGGACATGAAAAACTGGCGCATCAGGAAGATCAGGAAGGCGCCGCCGCCAAAGTAGGAGGGCACTACCAGCGGTTTATAGCTGTCGAGCCAGCCGATCTTGGTGAAGAGCAGATAGAGCGGGATGAGCGTGACTTCGACGGGCAGCATCATGGTGCTGAGGGTGAGCACAAAGATCAGGTCGCGGCCTGGGTAGCGGAAGCGGGCGAAGGAATAGCCGACCAGGGCCGAGGAGAGCACGGCTCCCGCCGTGGCGAGCAGCGCGACCAGGGCCGTATTTGCCAGCCAGCGCGCAAAGGGCACGCGCTCAAAGACCTCGGCGTAGTTCTGTGGCTGGGGAACTTTGGGAAACCAAACCGGCGGGTAGGTGAAGAGTTCTCCTGGGGTCTTGAGCGAAGACAGAACCGTCCACAGGAAGGGCAGCGTAAAGAGGGCGGCAGCCCCGATCACCACTACATAGAGGATGGCACGACCTATATAGCGCCGGAGGCGTGCGCCGCGCACTTGGGGCAGCACAACGGGGCGCGCCCGGCTCATCGTGTCTCCAGCCATCATTCCACCTCCCCTGCGTAGTAGACCCAGCGCCTGGATGCACGAAACTGGATGTAGGTAAAGAAGAACATGATGAAGAAGAAGATCCACGCCAAGGCCGACGCGTAGCCCATTTCGAAGTATTTGAAGGCGCGCGTGTAGATATGCAGTGCATAGAACCAGGTGGCGTAGGCGGGGCCGCCCTGCGTGGCGACAAAGGCGGCGGCAAAGACTTTGAGCGCGCCGATGATGCCCAGCACCATGTTGAAGAAGATGGTGGGGGTGAGCATGGGGATGGTGACATTCCAGAACTTGGCCCATGCGTCGGCGCCGTCGATGGCGGCGGCCTCATACAGTTCCTGCGGCACACCCTGCAGCCCGGCCAGGAAGATGATCATGGTGTTGCCGCCAATTGCGCCCCACATCGCCATGATGATCAGCCCCGTGAAGGCCCAGTTGGGGTCGCGGAACCAGCCGGGGGCGGATTCGACTTGGAGCACCGAGCGAATGAAATGGTTGACCGGCCCGGCGTCGGGGTTGAAGATCCAGCCCCACAGTACGGCGGCGGCCACGATGGGGGTGAGGTGGGGCAGAAAGAAGAGGGTGCGATAGAGCGCGGTGCCGCGCAGCGCCTGGTTCAAGGACAAGGCCGCCAACAACGAGCCGACCAGCGAGAAGGGCACTAGGATCAAGGCATATTTGAAGGTCAGCCGCATGGAGGGCCAGAAAAGCCGGTCTTTGGTGAAGATATCGACGAAGTTCTTGAACCCCACCCATTGCGGTGTGTTGACGATGTCGTATTTGGTGAAGCTGAGATAGGCGGAGGCCAGCATGGGGCCGGCGACAAAACAGACCAGACCGATGATCCAGGGGAGGAGAAAGAGATAGCCGGCCAGCGCCTCGCGCGCACGCAAGCCAAGCGGGCGGCGGAGGGCCGGGGAGCGGACGCCCATGGAGCTTCGTCCTTTCAAGCTAGATTTGATTGCGAACTCGGACAGGTGCGATCGCGT
>QEUY01000870.1 GCA_003577365.1 Chloroflexota bacterium
GCTTATCTGGCGGGACGGCGCTCTCTGGGGCTGGAGCGCGGCGCGGCGCTGCTGGCAGCGGCCCTGTTCTCTCTGGGCGGCTATCTGACGGCGCAGGTGGAGCACGTTAACCAGTTGCAAGGGCTGGCCTGGTTGCCTTGGTTCTTCGTGTTTCTGCCGCGGCTGGCCGACCCGCCGGCAGACGGCCGGACGCGGCGCAGCACCGTCGTAACTATACTAGTGATTGGCAGCCTGTTCGCCCTGCAACTGCTGGCCGGGCACACGCAGACCGCGTTCATCAGTGGGGTGGCCGTGGCGCTGTGGCTTGCATTCCGCGGGCTCTCAGACCGAACAGGTTGGCGGACCGAAGCACGCACCAAACCTACCGGGCCTTGGGCCACGTGGCGCCCTTTCGCGGCGCTGGTCGCGGCCGTGGGTGTGGCCGTTGTTCTGGCCGCCGCCCAGCTCCTGCCGACGCTGGAACTGGCCGGCCAATCGAGCCGGCAGGGCGGCCTGCCGCTGAATGAGGTATTGTCCTTTTCCTGGCATCCCCTGCACCTGGCGCGAGGGCTGCTGCCGGGCTATGGCCAGACGCTGTTCAGCGAGTACGTTGCCTTCCTGCCGCTCACGGCGCTGGCGCTGGCGGTAGTCGGCGCGTGGGCTTGGCGGCGAGATCGGGCGGTTCGGCCCTGGGTGGCGCTGGTTGTTGTGGCCTTCGTCCTGGCGCTGGGCCGTTTCACGCCGCTCTATTATTTGCTCGGCCGCTTGCCTGCTTTCGATTTGTTCCGCGCCCCGGCCCGCTGGCTGGCTGTGGCCGCGCTGGGGCTGGCGCTGCTGGCGGGCTATGGCTGGCAACGCCTGCGGGCCTACGCCACGGCCGACTATCCGACCGTCGAGGCGCGGCGCGCGGCGCGGGCGGAACTGGTGCGGCCGTTGATCGTCGCCGCGGGCGGCCTGGCGCTGCTCATTGCCTGGGGGTATGCCGCCGGCTGGGTCGCGCGGTTTGTGCCCACCGGGGCAGAAGCCCCATTCGCGATGCCCGCGTTCCGCACTTTGCTGGGCTGGCTAATCGAATTCGCCCTGGGGGCGTTACTGTTGTGGGCCATCCTGTATGCCGGACGCGAGCGAGCCGGCGCGGCCACGCGCGATCTGGCTGTCCTGACCCTGGGAGTGCTGTGGCTCGGTTCACGCGGACTGCCCTACAACCAGTTGACCACACCGGAGGCTTATTTCGATCTGCGGCCGCCGCAGGCGCGGCTGTCGGCGCTGGCCGCCTGTCGCGTGCCGGCGCGGGAATGCGCCACGCCTCCCGACCGCTTCCTGAGCCTGTCCAATATATTTTTCGATCCGGGTGATCTGGCGGAGATCGAAAGCCTGTATGCCGATCAACTCGACGCAGCGGCGATCTACGATTATGTGATCGCCGTGAAGCACAAGGAAGTGCTGTCGCCGAATCTGTCCCTCATCACCGGCTTGCCGGCTATCGATGGCTTTGACGGCGGCATCTTGCCGCTGCGGTCCTATTCGCAGACGATGGGACTGATCTTGCCCGAAGGCAGCGCGACGACTGATGGGCGGCTGCGGGAATATCTATCGGCCGCGCCCAATGCCCGCTGGCTGAGCCTGTTCAACGGCCGCTATCTGATCACTGACAAGACGGGCGACGCCTGGCGCGAGGGAGTGTACTTCGACCGGCAGCACCCGACGGCGGTGGAGGAAGCCATTCGGCTGGCAGCGCCGCCGTTTGAGGCCACGGAGCTATGGCTGCTGGCTGAGGGCTTGCCGCCGGACGTTGAGGTTGGGCTGGCCGGCGAGGTATGGACGGCGACGCCGGAGTTATGGATTGCCCCGGACGTATACCGTATCGTCTTTCCAGAACCGGCCGCGGCTGAGGCGCTGACCCTGCTGCCTTGTGAGGGCGAGCCGGATGGGTGCTATCTGGACGCGCTAACCCTGGTCGATAGCCGCGACGGCGCTTTCCTGCCCCTTTCGCTGCCGCCTTACCGGCTCATCTTCTCCGGCGACGTCAAGATCTACGAGAACACCGACGCGCAACCGCGGGCGTTTTTAGTGCACGATTGGCAGTGGGCAGTCGACCCGGCCGCGGCTGTGTCCGCGATGCAGGCC
>QEUY01000871.1 GCA_003577365.1 Chloroflexota bacterium
TATACCTTCCTCGAACTGGTCAGCCGGCTGGATGCGGCCAAACCGGTCGAACTGCTGCCGGGGATGTTGTTCCGCCGCGGGGACGAGGTGGTCGCCAGCCCCGAAAGCCCGATGATCCCGGACCTGGACGCGCTGCCCTTCCCCGCACACGACCTGTTCAAGATCGACCGCTATACGAATCTCCAGCCGTTGACCGACGGGCTGGACCGGCAGGCGCGCAGCTTTACGATCCTCACCAGCCGCGGCTGCCCCTACAAATGCACCTTCTGCTCTAAACCGGTGACGGGTGACACCTGGCGCGCCCGCTCGGTCGAAAGCGTGGTGCAGGAGTGGAAGTGGCTGGTGCATGGGCTGGGCGCGACGGAGATCGGCGTGACGGACGATATCTGGAATCTCAAGCTGCCGCGCGCCAAGGAACTCTGCCGCCGGCTGGTGGAAGAGGGGCTGAACACCGTTCCCTGGGTGACGGTGCATGGGATGAAGGTCAACCACACCGACCTGGAACTGTTCCAGTTGATGAAGGCGGCGGGGTGCAAGCGCGTGGGGTTTGGGGTCGAGAACGGCGACGAGACCATGCTGCGCAACGTGATCCGCAAGGGGCAGACGCTGGACCAGGTGCGCGACGCCTTTGCCAACGCCAAGACCGCCGGCTTGCAGACCATGGGGTTCTTTATCTTCGGCATGCCCGGCGACACCGAAGAGACGATGGAAAAGACGATCCAGTTGGCGCTGGAGTTGGACCCCAAGCTGGCGAACTTTATGCTGGCGGCCCCCTTCCCCGGCACCGCCATGTATGACATGATCCTAGAGGGCGGCCAGGTCTTTGCCGACACCTGGGAGGACTTCGCCATCCATGAGCAGAAAGCGCGCTTCACCATGAACGAGGGCTATGACCCTGACCTGGTGATCCGCAAGTGGCGCGAGGCCTACCGGCGCTTCTATCTCTACCGCCCGGAGCGGGTGCTGGAGAAGATGATGTTCAAGGAGAACTGGACCAACCTGCCGCACACGTTTGGGCAGATCCGGCGCTTCTTCATCGGCAACAAGGACCAACACGCGCCGAAAGTGGCATAGCCGCGCATGATAGGATTGATTCCGCGCCTGCCCCTTTACTGGGCGTTTCGCACCTTTGGCTGGCCCAAGGTAAAGCCCTTCTCGGTGGTGGTGAGCGTCAGCTTTCGCTGTAACAGCAAGTGCCGCACCTGCGATGTGTGGCGCAAACCCAACGACGACCTGACGGTCGAGGAGTGGGACCAGGTCTTTGCCAGCCTGGGGCGTGCGCCCTTCTATATGACCTTTACGGGCGGCGAACCGTTCTTGCGCAAGGACTTGGACGATCTGGTGATCGCCGCCTATCGCCGCTGCCGGCCCGAAGTGATCACGATCCCCACCAACGGTATGTTGACCGACCGCGTCTTGGCGATGACCGAGCGCATCTGCCACGAATGCCCCAAGTCCAGCATCGGCATCAA
Organism: Chloroflexota bacterium; assembly: GCA_003577365.1. Taxonomy (GTDB): domain Bacteria; phylum Chloroflexota; class Anaerolineae; order Caldilineales; family Caldilineaceae; genus QEUY01. The sequence continues at coordinate 1,473 of QEUY01000871.1, forward strand.
TCTGAGCCTGGACGGGGTGGGCGACGAACATGACGACATCCGCGGGGTGGAAGGCAACTGGACGCTTGCCATGGAGACCTGGCGGCAGCTCAAGGAGCTGCAAGGGCGCTATGCAAACCTGGTCCTGACGGTGCATACGGTGGTGAGCCGCTTCAACGTGCATCGCTTCCGCCAGATTTTTGAGGGGCTGAAGTTCCTCCAGCCCGACAGCTACATCACCGAAGTGGCGGAAGAACGGGTCGAGCTGGACACCGTGGGCTGGGGGATTACGCCGCAGCCTGCCGACTATGACCCGATTGCCGATTTCCTCAGCGAGCAGGCGCGGCAGGCCCCGGCCCGCGGCATCGCGCGCTTCACGCAGGCCTTCCGCGCCCAGTACTATCAGCTTGCCAAGCGGGTGCTGAACGAGCGCCGCCAGGTGATCCCCTGCTACGCCGGGTGGGCCAGCGCCCATTTGGCCCCCAACGGCGACCTGTGGAGCTGCTGCATCCGCGCCGAATCGGTGGGCAACCTGCGCGCCAACAACTATGACATCACCCCCATCTGGCGCAGCGCGGCGATGGCGCAGCTGCGCGCCAGCATCAAGCGCAAGGAATGCGCCTGCCCGATGGCAAACGCCAACTACGCCAATATG
>QEUY01000872.1 GCA_003577365.1 Chloroflexota bacterium
ATGTGTGTCTTGGCCCATCCGGATGACGAGTCGTTGACGACGGGGGGCATCTTGGCAAAATATGCTGCCCTGGGCGTCCAGACCTATCTCATCATGGCGACACGCGGCGAGCGCGGTTGGTTCGGCCCCGCCGAGGATCACCCCGGTCCCGACGCGCTGGGGCGCATGCGTGAGGCGGAGCTGCGCGCCGCGGCGCGTGTGCTAGGTCTCAGCGAGGTGGTTTTTCTGGGATATCGCGACGGTGAGTTGGACCGGGCCAACCCTAGCGCGGCCATTGCCAAGCTCGTGGCCCACTTGCGCCGTATCCGCCCGCATGTCGTGGTCACATTTGACCCCAACGGCATGTATGGGCATCCCGACCACATTGCCATCTCGCAGTTGACCACCTCGGCTGTGATGGCCGCTGCCGTCCCTGGCTATTTGGGCGAGCGCGCAGGCGTACCCCATCGAGTCCTCAAACTCTACTATCGTGCTTTTCTCCCTAGCGAACGCGAGGCATATGAGGCGGCCTTTGGCCGGCTGGTCATGCCGGTTGACAGCGTGGAACGCCGCTTTACCACCTGGCCGGAGTGGGCCATCACCACCCGGATCGACAGTTCGGCCTATTGGGCGCAAGTCTGGCAGGCAGTGGCGTGCCATCGCTCGCAGTTGCCCTACTATCAGACGCTCCAGGCATTGCCCAACGCGGTTCACGCTCGGCTTTGGGCGACGCAGACCTATTATCGTGCGCTGAGTTTAGTCAACGGCGGGCGCGAGATGGAAAACGATCTGTTTGCGGGGCTGTATGAACATGCCCAATCTCGCCGGTGGCCCTCGCTCGGCCATCCATTTGTCGCAGCCTAGCCCGGCCTGCTGGCCGCTTGGCCAGATTGCGTGACTACACAAGGTACAGAACACAGTATGGAAACAGGTATGAAGAGGAGAGTGAGGAGAGTGACGATGAGCATTGTGCTTTGGGTGCTACAGGTGCTGCTGGCGCTTCTGTTTGCGTGGCACGGTTGGTTGTTCATAGCCCCGCCAACCGAGTTGGTCGAGATGATGAACGCACTGTTGCCGCCGTGGTTCCGCATCTTTATCGGCGTGGCCGAGCTACTTGCGGCAGCGGGTCTGATCCTGCCAGGCGTAACGCGCATTCTGCCCTGGTTGACTCCTTTGGCCGCAGCAGGTCTGATGATTGTGACGGCAAGCGCCTCTGTTCTGCACGCGACGCGGGGCGAGACGGCCAGCGCGATCACGACCGCGGTGCTGTTTGTGCTGGTCACCTTCGTGGCCTATACGCGCTGGAAGGTAAAGCCTCTGGCCTCGCGACAGCAGTTGGCTGTATCGCGGCAAACCGCATAGCCGGCGGTACCATCTGGCGGGAATCCCGATTGCAGTAGATCGCAGTTGCGGAATGTATAGAGAAACGCAATGGCTCTCACACAAGGGAAAGAACCTATGATGAATGTTGCAACCCCACCCAAAGCCGGGCGGCGCGAGTGGATCGGGCTGGGCGTGCTCATGCTGCCCACCCTGCTGATCGTCATGGACCTGACCGTGCTGCATCTGGCCGTGCCGGCGCTGAGTGAGGACCTCAAGCCGAGCAGTGCCCAACTGCTGTGGATCATCGACATCTACGGTTTCATGGTCGCCGGCTTGTTGATCACGATGGGCACGCTGGGCGACCGCATTGGCCGCCGCCGACTGTTGCTGATCGGCGCGACGGGGTTTGGCCTGGCCTCGCTGCTTGCCGCCTTCTCGACCAGCGCCGCCATGCTGATCGCCAGCCGCGCCCTGCTCGGCGTGGCCGGGGCGACCCTGATGCCCTCTACGCTGGCGTTGATCCGCAATATGTTTCTCGACCCGGCGCAGCGCACGGTCGCCATCGGCGTCTGGATCTCCGGCTTCTCAGCAGGCAGCGCCATCGGGCCGCTGGTGGGCGGCGCGCTGTTGGAACATTTCTGGTGGGGGTCGGTCTTCCTGCTGGGGGTGCCGGTGATGGGGCTGCTCTTGGTGCTGGGGTCGCTGCTGCTGCCCGAATATCGCGATCCCAAGGCGGGCCGATTGGACCTGACCAGCGCGGCGCTGTCGCTGCTGGCGGCGCTGGCCGTGATCTTCGGCGTCAA
>QEUY01000873.1 GCA_003577365.1 Chloroflexota bacterium
ATCCCGAACCCGGCCGTTAAGCCCGCCAGCACCGATGGTAGTATGTGGGCAACTGCATGCGAGAGTAGGTCATCGCCAACCACCTCCCACGCCGCTTCCATATTTCCCTAATCTAGCTTAGTTTATTCATCCCGCTACATACCTCAACCGTTGACCCTATCCGTTTAGCCTGTTCACCTGGCCGCGCCTTTGGGCGTGTTTAGGCTTGCATTCGCTCTGGACGCCATGCTACAATAGCCTCAGGAGAGCGATACGACGGTTTTTTCGTAAACAGCATTGATGGACGACGATAACCCTCCAAACTCTTCGAGCGCCCGCGGCTCGATGGCTGTGCGGAAACGTAGTACTTATTTGAATCGGAGAGCGACCAGGCGGCTTGCCCACAGGTAAGCGCGCCTGGTTTTTTGTTTCACATCAGACAACTGGAGTAGCCTGTGCGTTTGGTCAATGTGATTTTGGCGGCTGGGTTCGGCACGCGCATGAAGTCGGATCTGCCCAAGGTAATGCATCCTCTGCTGGGACGGCCCATGGTCGAATGGGCGGTACGGATGGCCGAAACGGTCGGGCCGGAGCTGCCCGTCTTGGTGGTGGGCTATGGGCGTGAGCTGGTCGAGCAGCATCTGGATGGCCGGGCGCGCTTTGTGCATCAGCCCGAACTGCTCGGCACGGGGCACGCCGTCCAGCAGGCTGCGCCCCTGCTGCGTGGCCAGGCCGATGTGGTGTTGGTGAGCTATGCGGATATGCCGCTCTTGCGCTCCCAGACGCTGCGGGCGTTGGCGGATACCTTCCGGGCAGGGCAGGCTGCCGGCGAAGCGCCGGTCTTGGCGATGCTCACGGTCACGCGTGACGACCCGCAGGGCTTTGGCCGCATCGTGCGCGATGCGCGGGGCGAGATTCAGGCGATTGTGGAAGAGGCCGATTGCACGCCGGAGCAGCGCCAGATCCGCGAGCTGAACCCAGGCATCTACTGTTTTGATGCCGAATGGCTGTGGGCCAATCTGGATCAGATTCCCCTCAGCGCCAAAGGCGAGTATTACTTAACCGACATGGTGGGCGTTGCCGTAGCGCAGGGCAAGCGTGTGCTCACGCAGGAGGCGCCCGCCGAAGAGGTGGATGGGATCAACACGCGGGTGCAGTTGGCCCAGGCCACGGCGGTGCTGCGCCGGCGCATCTTGGAAGCGCACATGCTGAACGGCGTTACAGTCATCGACCCTGCCACCACCTATATTGAGGACGGGGTGGAGATCGGCAGCGACACGGTGATCTGGCCGGGGAGCCATCTGCACGGCCAAACGCGCATTGGCCGCCATGCCGTGATCGGCCCCTATTCGCAGGTCTTTGATTGTGAGATCGGCGACCACTGCCGCGTGATCTGTTCGTACATTGAGGGGGCGCGGCTGGAGACGCACGCCGAGATCGGCCCCTTTGGCCGGCTGCGCAAGGGCGCGCATTTGGGCGAAGGGGTGCATATGGGCAGCTTTGGCGAGGTGAAGAACAGCTATTTGGGGCCTGGGGTGCATATGGGCCACTTTAGTTATATCGGCGACGCGCAGGTGGGCGCCCATGCCAATATCGGCGCAGGCACGATCACCTGCAACTATGATGGAAAAGTCAAGAGCAAGACGGTGATTGGAGAGGATGCCTTTGTCGGCAGCGACACGTTGCTGGTCGCGCCGGTAGAACTGGGACCTGGCGCGCGCACAGGCGCAGGGTCGGTGGTGACGCGGGATGTAGCGCCACATACGCTGGTCTATGGCGTCCCCGCCCGGCCCGCGGTAAAACAGGAAGCGCCTTCCCCTAGCCCGGCGGCAGGGGAGAGCGCGCCGCCCACAGCTTAGAGGAGAATTGATGGAACCTGACCCTATACCCTTATCGCTCCTTGTACTGGCCTTGGCCGCGATTGGCTTTGCCGTCGCCGCCCAGACGAGCTTGTCGAACGTGAGCCGGAGCGCGATGCGCAAGAGGAGCGAAGAGGGTGAGTCGAGGGCTAAGATTGCGGAGTATTTGCTGCGCAATCCTGGCTCGGTGGAGATCGCGACCATGCTGCTGAAAGCGGCCGCGGTCTTGGTTGCGGGTGCGGCCGTGGTGCGGCTGCTG
>QEUY01000874.1 GCA_003577365.1 Chloroflexota bacterium
TACCTATCAGACACGCTTGGCCGAAACACTAGCCGATCTGCGCGCCGCCGATGCGCAGGGGTTTGCTACCCGCCGCGCCGAGGCCGCGGCGCTGGCCCAAGGCTATTTTGCGATCTTGACGCCGGCCTATGCCGCGCTGCGCGGCCAGGCCGCGGCGCAGAGCGCAACCGCAGCCTTTGCCGATCTGCGTATGGCCGCGCTGCGGGGCGCGCCGCCCACGGACACGCTGGCCGGCACGCTGGCTGAAGTCGACGCCGCACTCCACGGCTTTCGCGCCGCGCCCCTCAGCCCTGCCGAACAAAAACGCCGCGCCGGCCAGATGCTGCGCTTCCTGTCGCTTGTGCCGGTGGAATATGGCCGCGGGGTGCGTGACGGCCAGGTCGCGATTGATCTAGAAGTTCGCGAGGCGATCACCTTTGGCGACTTCGCCGCGCTGGCCTTTGCCGACCTGCGCGATCTGATGGAGGCACGCGACGCTGCAGCGACCGAGCAGATCGCGCAGCGCTTGGCCGAGCTCACAGGCTATCTACAGGCTGCCGGCGCGCATACACAGGTGGCGGAACCCGCCGAGGTGCAGGCGCTCACGCAAGAGCTAGTGACGGCGCTGACGGCGCTGATGCCGCCCGAATGGGGCAAGCAAGACAGCGACGCCGACTTCGACGTGGTTGCAGCGGCGCTTGACCAGATGGAGGCGGCGCTGGCCGAGGGCGACTATGCGCGGGCCGAATCGGCGCGCGTCGAAGCCTATGCCGTGCTGGAGAGCGGGCCAGAGGCGCGCTTGACGGCGTTTGCGCCCCAATACATCACGCCGATTGAGGAGTTGTTTTGGTATGGGCAGGGCGAACAGCCGGGCTTGGCCTATCTGATCCAACAGCGCGCCTCTGCCCAGAAGGTTGCGGCCACGCGCCGGGCGTTGGACGGCCAGTTGGCCGCGGCGCAAACGGCGCTGGGGGGCCAGACATCGCCCTTTGCGGTGGCGCTGAACGCCGCGCTCATCGTCTTCCGTGAAGGGCTGGAGGCGGTCGTCATCCTGGCCGCGCTGATGGCCAGCCTGGTGGGCGGCGACCGCCTGTACCGGCGGCCTATGGCGTGGGGGGTGCTGCTGGCCTTTATGGCAACCGCCGCCACCTGGTGGGTGGCGCAGCAGGTCATCACCTCGTTCAGCCGCTATGGCGAACGGCTGGAAGCCATTGTCTCGCTGATCGCGATTGCCGTGCTCTTGCTGATCACCAACTGGTTCTTCCACCGCGTCTATTGGAAGGAGTGGATGGCGACCTTCCACGCGCGCAAGAAATCGCTGTTGGGCGGCGTGGCTATGGGGCAGATGGCCGGCTTTGTGCTGCTCGGCTTCAGCAGCGTCTACCGCGAGGGCTTCGAGACCGTGCTCTTTCTGCAGGCGCTGGTGCTAGAGTCGAGCCTGTGGCGGGTGCTGCAGGGCACGCTTTTGGGGCTGCTGGGGGTGCTCTTGGTGGGCTATATGACCTTCAGCCTGCAATCGCGCCTGCCCTACAAACGGCTGCTGGTAGGAACCGGCGTGCTGATCGGCGCGGTGCTGCTGATGATGGTGGGCAACACGGCGCATGCGCTGCAAATCGTCGGCTGGATGCCCCTCCACCCGATCCGCATGGTCACGCTGCCCTATTGGTGGGGGCTGTGGTTTGGCGTCTATGCGACCTGGGAGGGGGTCAGCCTGCAGATCCTGGCCGCCGCCTTTGTGATCGGCAGCTACTTCCTGGCCGAAAGCCGGCAGAAGCAAGTGCTGCGCCGCAAGCGCCGGCCACAGACGGCGGATACCCCGTCGCCGGCCTACCCGCCGAGCGTGACAGAGGCGTCTTGACGTTACGTTTGCCACTGCGCTTGCCGCTGCACACGCGCCGCCGGGTCTAGCCCAGCGGCGCGATTTCTTCTACAATACCTGGAGACTATCCAACCTGCGGCGCCCGAAAGGATAGATTTCCGCATGTCTTCAGAAACGACCGCCGGCACATTCGGCACCGGCGACCTGGGCGTGGGCCGCGCCCAGGTCACGGTCGACGTCACACGGCGCGCACCCCTGCGCCGCATCTGGCGCTACGCCGGCTATGACGAACCCAATT
>QEUY01000875.1 GCA_003577365.1 Chloroflexota bacterium
ATTCACGCCGACGCGTTTGGTCAAGACCGCGGTCAAGAGCAGCAGCCGGTTGAAGTCCACCCCGTTGCCGGTGCGCCGCGGCTGGCTAAATGGGCTGGCGCTGCTCAGGGCTTGGATCTCCACCAGCAGCGGGCGCGTGCCCTCCATCGAGACGGCAATGGCGCTGCCGGAGGCATTGGGCAGCCGCTCGGCCAAGAACAGCTCCGAGGGGTTGCGTACCTCTTGCATGCCTCCTTCGTTCATCTCAAAGATGCCCACCTCATTCGTGCTGCCAAAACGGTTCTTCACCGAACGCAGCAGCCGGTAGGCATGAAAACGTTCGCCTTCCAGTTGCAGCACCACGTCCACCATATGCTCCAAGACGCGCGGCCCGGCAATCGTGCCGTCCTTGGTCACATGGCCCACCAGAAAGAGCGGGATGTTCAAGCGTTTGCAGGCGCGCAGCAGCAGCGCCGCACAATCGCGCACTTGGCTGACCGTGCCCGCCGCGCTGCTCCCCATCTCGCTGTAGATCGCCTGGATCGAGTCCACGATCACCAGCGCCGGCTTCATCTGCTCCATCTGCTCGGCGATCTGCTCGACCACGATCTCCGGCAACACAAAGAGGTCTTCGGCGTTGATCCCCAGCCGCTGGGCGCGCCGCCCGATCTGATGGTCGCTTTCCTCGGCGCTCACATAGAGCACGCGCCCCGCCTTGGCCGCCACCTCCGCCGCCATCTGCAGCAGCAGCGTCGACTTGCCGATCCCAGGGTCGCCGCCCACCAAGACGCCCGCCCCCGGCACAATGCCGCCGCCCAACACCCGGTTCAGTTCGCTGTTGCCCAAGACCAAGCGGGGCATGCCGCCGGCGGGGATATGCGCCAGCGAGACAGGCTGAACCCCATAGCCCGCCGACGCGGCCATGGCCGAGCGCGGTTTCTCCGGCGCGCGCACCACCTCCTCCTGCAGCGTGTTCCATTCGCCGCAGTCGGGGCACTTGCCCAGCCACTTCATTTGCACGCTGCCACATTCGGAGCAGACATACTGGACTTTGGTCTTGGTCGCGCTCTTGGCCACGAAAAAACTCCTCGCCCACATCAGAACAAATGGTCTATTGATTATACCGTAAACCAAAGCCTGGGTCAAAGCTCAGCTGCAAGCTCCAAAAATCAAAAAGGGCAGGAACGCCATTGTTCCCACCCCACAAGGAGCTTGGCTCCTTGAACAGATTTCAGTGTAGCACAGCGCGGCGCACGCACCAAACCGGCGTCCCAACGCCCCCGGCGGGCCGCCTGCACCGCCCGACAGGCACGGGGGCCTGTCCCTACGGTACGCATTCCTGTAGGGGGCCGCCCTCCGTGGCGGCCCGTGTGTCATGCCGCCTCCTGTGGCGGCCTGCCCGGACAGGCCCCGTGCCTGTCCCTATCATGGATGGGACGAAGCAATCCAACCGCATCTGCACGCCGCCGGCGACCTCTTCTGACCACCCGGAGGCTGGCAGGGCGCAGGCGGCCATGCTATCATAGGGCCATGATGCCGCTGCGCTACTGGTGCTTTGTCTCTCTCGCCCTGGGCCTCACCGCTTTCGTCGGCTATGGAACCTATCGCACAGCTCTATTGCTGCGCACTTGGCGGCCCGACCGCAACATCCTGCTGCTGCCCGGCGAAAACCTGGCCCGCCTGGCGTTGATCCTGCTCTGTGTGGGCTTGGGGCTGTTGAGCGGTCTCGCCCCGGCGCAGTTGGGCTGGCAGTGGGGAGCCATCGCGCCGCAGATTCTGGGCGGCAGCGCGGCCGGCGTGGTGCTGGCCTTGATCTTCTATGCCGCCACGCGCTGGGTCGTCGCCGCCGGCGGCGAGCGCTTCTATTCGCCCACCGTGCTGGAGATCATCGTGCCACGCAGCCAAGCCGAGTTCTGGGCCGTGGCCGCGGTGATGCTGTCGGTTGTGCTGCTCGAAGAGCTGCTCTTTCGCAGCCTGCTGCTGGGCGGGCTGCTGCCCATCCTGCCTGCACCGCTGCTAATCCTGGCCGGGGGCCTGCTCTTTGGCGCCATGCACAGCCCGCAAGGTGTGTGGGGCATGGTCGGGGCCGGGCTGGCGGGGATCGG
>QEUY01000876.1 GCA_003577365.1 Chloroflexota bacterium
TTCGTATTCAAAACCGGGGATGCCGAGCCGGTCGGCCAGGCGGCTGATGATCCACCAGTCCGGTTTGGCTTCGCCCGGCGGGGGGACGGCGGCGCGCACACGCTGGATGCGCCGTTCGGTGTTGGTAAAATGGCCGTCGGTCTCGCCCCAAGCCGTGGCGGGCAGGACGACATCGGCCAGTTCGGCAGTCTCAGTCATAAAGATGTCCATCACCACCAGATGATCCAGGCTGCGCAGCGCCTGTTCGCAGTGGTGGCGGTCGGCGTCGGAGACGACCGTGTTTTCGCCGTCGATCAACATGGCGCGGATCTGGTCGCCGCAGTGGGCTAGGGCCTGTACCTTGGTCAGCCCGCGCGCCAGGTCCATGGCGCGGCCATAGGCGGCCTCGAACTTGGCCTGATGGGCGGGGTTGTCCACGGCCTGAAACCCCACATAGTTGTTGGGGATGGCCCCAGCATCGCCTGCGCCTTGGATGTTGTTCTGGCCGCGCAGGGGGTTGATGCCCGTACCTTCGCGGCCCAGATTGCCGGTCATCAGCGCCAGGTTGCACAGGCTTTGCACGTTGTCCACGCCGCAGATGTGCTCGGTGATGCCCAGCGTGTAGTAGATCGCACCCTTGTCCGCCGCGCCGTAGAGCAGGGCCGCGGCCTCGATGTCCGCCGCGGGCACGCCGGTGATCGGCTCGGCCCAGGCGGGGGTGAAGGGCTGGATATGCTCTAGAAAGGCGTCGAACCCCACGGTGCGCGCGGCGATAAAATCCTGGTCGATCAGCCCGGCGCGGGCGATGACATGCGCCATGGCGAGCAGCAGCGCCACATCCGACCCGACGCGCAGCGGCAGGTAGAGGTCGGCCATCTCCGCCAGGCGGATGCGCCGCGGGTCGGCCACGATCAGCTTGGCCCCACGCGCCAGGGCCTTTTTGAGGCGCGTGGCGGCGACGGGGTGGCACTCGGTCATGTTGGTGCCGATGCAGAAGAAGACATCGGCTTTTTCCATGTCGGCCAACGGGTTCGACATCGCGCCCCGGCCAATGCTGGCTGCCAGACCGGCAACCGTGGGGGCGTGTCAGGCACGCGAGCAGTTGTCGATGTTGTGTGTGCCAAAGCCGGCGCGGATGAACTTTTGCATCAGATAATTGGCTTCGCTGGGTGTGCGCCCGGAGGCGATGCCGTAGATGCTGTGGCGTCCATGCACGGCCAGAGCGCGGCGAAAGCCGCTTGCGGCGGCGTCGAGGGCCTCGTCCCAGGTGGTGGGGTGCAGTTGGCCGTCGCCGCGGCGCACCAGCGGATGCGCCAGCCGGTCGGGGTGATGCACGAAGTCAAAGGCGAACTGCCCCTTGACACAGAGCGCGCCGCCGTTGGCAGGGCCGTCCGGTGCAGGCTGGATGCCGACAATGCGCTCGCCGTGCGTCAGGATGTCCACGGCGCAGCCCACGCCGCAGTAGGCGCAGACCGAGCGTGTCTTGCGGATGCCCGCGGCCTGCAGCGGCGCAGCTTTATCCAATGCTGCTAATGAAATCTCCATCACCTACCCTCCTCTTTTCTTTGCCTTCCCCTCCGGCCTCTGCGCCCATACGGACACGATATATCATGTCCGTATGGGAGATATCGTGTCTGTACGGCCTACTGCCCGCCGCCCCTCTGCTCTGACCTTTGCGTCCTCTGCGGTAAATTCTCCCCCTCTGCAAATCTGAGCGCCTTTTTGTCGCCCAGCGCGCCGGTGGGGCAGGTCTGGACGCACTGGCCGCAGAAGGTGCAGGCCGAGTCGCGCAGCAGCCCGTCGAACTCGACCGTGATCTGCGTATGAAAGCCGCGCTGAGCAACGCTGATGGCGTAGTCGCCTTCTTGCTCGGCGCAGACGCGCACACAGCGGTAGCAGGAAATGCACAGGTCATAGTCGCGCAGGATAAAGGGGTTGGGGTCGTCCAGGCGGCTGTGGCCGGAATGTGCGCCGGCAAAGCGTCCCGTGTCGGCCTGGTAGCTCTCTATCCAAAATGACAGCTCCTGCGACGAATAGCCGCGCAGCGGGCTGACGGCCAGGCGCGGGTTTTCGGAGGCGACCATCTCCAGCAGCGTGCGCCGGT
>QEUY01000877.1 GCA_003577365.1 Chloroflexota bacterium
CGACACCAACGTCATCCTGATTGCGGCCACCAACCGCCCCGACATCCTCGACCCGGCGCTGCTGCGCCCAGGCCGCTTCGACCGCCGCGTCACCATGGATGCGCCGGATGTCAAGGGCCGCCGCGCCATCCTCGACGTGCATGTGCGCGGCAAACCATTGGCCGCCGACGTAGACCTGGACGTGATCGCCAAGCAGACCCCGGGGTTTGCAGGCGCGGACATCGAAAACCTGGTCAACGAAGCTGCCATCCTGGCAGCGCGGCGCAACCGCCGCTCCATCGGCATGGCCGAACTGCAAGAGGCCATCGAACGTGTGATCGCCGGCCCCGAACGGCGCAGCCGCCTGATCACCCCGCGCGAGAAGGAGATCGTCGCCTATCATGAGGCAGGGCATGCCATTGCCATGCACTTTTTGCCCAACCATGACCCAGTGCACAAGGTCACGATCGTGCCGCGCGGCATGGCCGGCGGCTACACCCTCAGCCTGCCCGACGAGGAAACGCACCTTGTCACCAAAGACAAGTTCCGTGAGCTCCTGGTGGCGCTGCTGGGTGGGCGCGTGGCCGAAGAGATCCGCTTTGGCGACATCACCACCGGGGCCAGCAACGACCTGGAGCGTGTCGCCGACCTCGCCCGCTCGATGGTCACCCAGTGGGGCATGAGTTCCAAGCTCGGCCCCATTCGCTATGGCGAGCGCGAAGACTTGGTCTTTCTGGGCCGGGAGATCAGCGAACGGCGCAACTACAGCGACCGCGTGGCGCAGGAGATCGACGAGGAGATCCACAGCCTGGTGCAGGATGCGCACACCCGCTGCCACCAGTTGCTTTCGACCCACTGGGATAAAGTCGACTTGGTCGCGGCCGCCCTGCTGGAGGTCGAAACCATCGACGCCCAGCAGTTCCAGGCCCTGATGCGCGGTGAAGACCCCTTCCGTCCTACCCAGCATCCTGGGTCACGCCTGCCGGCCACCGGCCCGCGCGACGAAACCGCGCGCCAAGACAAACGCTCTGACCCCGGCGTGGAACTCGGCGGCACGCTGCCTGCGCCTGCCTAGGCGGGCCAATGCCAGCCGTGTCTGCGCCCATGTCGTTCGTCCTCCCGCTGTCGTTCGAGGATGACGCCGCGTGAACCTACGCGTCAATCAACCCCACCGCAATGGCGTCTACGAGGCCCCGCAGCATCTAAGCGGGGCCTTATCTGCTTCTGCCCGCCGCCGCCAAGCCTCCACCACCTTCCCGGACGAGGCGCGGCTGCGTGGCGTCTCCCCGCTGCTCTACGCCCTGCACCGCTTCCACATTGGCGGCCTTGCACCCATGCGCCTCATCCTTGCCGTGCTGATCGGCCTGGCGGCCTTGTGGGCCACCGGCGCACTGCCGGGCGGGCGATGGGCAGCGCTCCCTTGGCTGGCGCTGGCCGCGCTGCTGATCTGGGTCGGGGCGCGCGCCCGCCGGTCGGATTATGTGGCGTTTCAAGAGGCCGATTGGCCGCAGATCGCCGCCAGCCGGCTCCACCCCGACGACAAAGTCGCGCTCCACGCCACCGGCCAGTTCACCGTCGAGGGGAAGTATCAACGCCACACCTGGCTGCCTGGCTTCTATCGCACCTTTGCCACCGGCGAACACGCGCTGCTCTGCCTGGCGCGCCAGCGCAACTGGCTGTTGTTGGCCCAGTCGCCCGGCGATGAACCCGGCATGTGGTACGCCTTTATTGCGCCCCACGAGATCACCCGCATCCGTTGGGGCGAACTGCGCTTTGGCGTCAACCACGCGCCTGCGCTGGCCGTCGACTACCGCCTCACCCTGCCTGCCGAGGGGCGGCGCAAAAAGGAGCAGGTGCGCGCCGAGGCCGTCTATCTCGCCTTTGCCGACGCCGAAGATGCCGCGCTAGTCTTGGCCGACCTCCTGGTCGATTACCCCCAGGGCATCCCCGGCGCAACCCAACCATGATCGGCGCACGCACCGCGGCGCAACCCACACAGCCCCCACAGTCCACGTCTGCGCTGCAGGCCACAGCCGCCATCCTGCGCCTGCTCCGCCCGACCAATGCGATCCCTGCCGCGATTTTGGTGCTGCTCGGCGC
>QEUY01000878.1 GCA_003577365.1 Chloroflexota bacterium
CCCCAATAGCTGCTGTCGTTGACCGGCGCATAGGAGCGCAGATAGGTGTAGCGGGCCAGGCCGCCGATGCTGTCCTTGACATAGGCGGTCATGGGGTATTCGAACGAGAAGATGCGCGGCCACCACAGGTCATAGCTGATCTCTTCCAACGAGGTGCGCAGCCCGATCTCCTCCCAGTAGCTGGCGATCAGCTGCGCGCCATCCATATACTGCTGGCCGGAGAAGACATCCAGGTTCAAGACCAAGGGTTGGCCGTCGGGGCGCAGCCGCATGCCGTCGGCGTCGGTCTCCAGACCGATCTCGTCGAGCAGCGCCTTGGCCGCGTCGGGGTCATAGCGCAGATGCTCAAACAGCTCAGGCTGATCCTGCAGCAAGGGGAAGGCCGTTTCCGGCGGCGCGTTTTCACCCAGATAGACCAGTTCGTTCAGTTCGTCGCGGTTGATCGCCAGGTTCAACGCCTTGCGGAAGCGGATATCTTGCAGCAGCCCCAGCAGGAATTCGTCGTCGCCGGTGTAGTTCTGGTTGGGGAAGATCGTCAGCCCCATGGGGTGTTCGGCCATGGCCTTGATCACCCGGTAGCCGCCCTGTTCGGCGTTCTGCAGATAGAGCGGCAGGTCGGTCAAGGACAAGTTGCGGCCTTGCAGGGTCAACTCGCCGGCGATCGCCTTGAGGTTGACCATCTGGCGGTCTTCCACGGCCTGCATGCGGATCTGGTCGATGTAGGGCAGTTGGCGGCCGTCGGCATCGACCTTGTAGTAATAAGGGTTGCGCTCAAAGATCCAGGGCGGGCCGACCTTGGTGAGCTTCCAGGCACGCAGCACAGGCAGGTCGGGGTTGGTGGCAACGCTGGTCCCCTGGGCGATGGCGGCGCGGTCGGAGAAGAGCTGGGTCCAATCCTCCACCCCGGCCTCTTTCACCTTGGCCTCCAGTTCGGTGGCGTCGGCATAGTTGGCGTGGAACTGCTCCAGATAGTGCTTGGGCGCTTTGCCAATATCGCCACCCCAGACAAAGGCCAGATTGAGCAGGAACAGGCCGTTCGGCTCGGCAAAGGTGACCGAGAAGGTCAGGTCATCAATCGCCTCAACCACCGCAGGCTCACCACCCGACATGAGAATGTTCGGGGGCGCGGGCGAGAGATCGGTGTTCATGGCGATGTCGTTGTACCAGAACATCACATCTTCGGTGGTAAACGGTTCACCATCCGACCACTTGTGCCCTTCGCGGATCTTAAAGGTAAAGGTGCGGCCATCGTCCGAGATCTCGACCGACTCCGCCAGATGGGGCTGCCATTCGGAGCAGGTGTCGTCAAACAGCACCCACGGCTCCTTGGAATAGCCGCTGGCGCCGTTGGCGTCGGCCTGGCCGGTGACAGCCTGATCCCAGATGCCGCCATAGATGCCGGGCTGTTCGAGCACGTCGACCACGACCGGGCTGGCGGGCAGGCGCTCTTCCAGCGGCGGCAGTTCGCCCGCCGCGACCTTCTCCGCCAGCATGGGCGCTTCTTTGGCGGACGTGTCCACCTCAACCGGCGCGGCTTCGGCAGCCGGGGCCTCGGCCGCGGGCGCTTCCGCAGCCGGCGCTTCGGCGGCGGGCGGCTCATTTTCCGAAGGTTGGGCAGGCGGAGGGGCGGTGGGCGCGCCGCACGCGGCCAGCACGGCCACCAGCGCCCCCACCGTGAGCAGCACGCTCAAGCTTCGGCGCAACGAATTCCGTAACGAATTCCTTCTGGTCATGCGATTTCCTCCTGTGACAAACTGAGTGGAATGGGTGCAAGACGTGTGCAGACGTGCGAGTACGCGAGCGACAACTGGCTACAGCTCGGCATAGCACTGGATGGCTGCCGCATCCAGGTGGGGAGCCGCCCAGCGCAGGGCCGGGTCCCCCCGAAAAACCCACCAGCGCACCCCTGTATCGGGCAGCGGCGCGGCATGGACCAACGTCAGCGGGCCGCGGCTGCCGGGGTGGCGCTGCAGCATGGCGGCGGAGATGGCCCGCTCCATCCCGGCTGGGCCTTCGTGCGCGGGCCAGGCGCCGACCCAGAGCGCCCGCTGCCCGTCGCTGAGCCTGGCCCAACCGCCG
>QEUY01000879.1 GCA_003577365.1 Chloroflexota bacterium
GGCGTTCGCCAACTCATGCTCGCTGGCCTGCTCGACGATGCCGTTGGTGGCGCGCACCGCCTGCACCGCCTTCTCATAGCTCACCGGGTCGCCGATCTGGATGGCCGAGGCCAGCGTCGTCCCGGCGCGCAGCCGCACCTGGTCGGCAAAGCCGTTACGGTAGCTTTGATAGAAGGGGCTGGCCTTGCTCGCCTGCGCCGCCACCAGCCGCGGCATGCGGTCGGTGATGCCCAAGTCCATGAGCAGCTTCAAGCCTTTATACAGCGCGCTGATATTACCCAGGTTGCCCACCGGGATGATGATCCAGTCGGGAACCTGCCAATCGAACTGGCGCACGATCTCGATGCCGACCGTCTTCTGGCCCTCGATGCGGATGCTGTTCATGGAGTTCGCCAGGTAGATGCTGTTGTCCTGGGTCACCTCCTGCACGATCTTCATGCAGCCGTCGAAGTCGGTGTCCAACGCTAAGACATGCGCCCCGTTGGCGACCGGCTGCGCCAACTGGGCGGTGCTCACCTTGCCCTGCGGCAAAAAGATGATGGCCGGGATGCCGGCGCAGGCGGCATAGGCGGCCAGCGCCGCGCTGGTGTCGCCTGTGCTGGCGCACGCCACGGCGCGCACCGCGCTGCCCTGCGCCATCATCTGTTTGACGACGCTCACCAACACGGTCATGCCCAGGTCTTTAAAGCTGCCCGTGTGGCTGTTGCCGCAGAGCTTGACCCACAGATCCGGCACGCCGATCTGCTTGCCCAGACGCTCCGCCCAAAAGAGGTTGGAGTTGCCCTCATACATGCTGACCACGTTCTCGTCGGCCAGGTCGGGCACGACCCATTCGCGCATCCCCCACACGCCGCTGCCGTAGGGCCAGGTTGTCGTGCCGGCGCGCTTCTCGATGGTCTGCTTCCAGGCCTCGGCGCTGCGCTGCTGCAGCGGCTCCAACTCGTGATGCACCTCCAGCAGCCCTCCACAGGTGGGGCAGGTGTAGATCACCTCATAGATCGAGTACTCGCCCGGACAGCCGCGAAAGCAGCGGAAATAGGCACGGTAGGGCATGGTGGTTGAGGGGGTCGGTAGGTTGGCAGATTCAGCCAGCATCAGGTCAGCCTTCGGCCTCTCATAGGTGCGGTCTTCTAACCACACGGGCAATGAACCCATCAAGCCCCCTTGAGGGGGCGTCGTTGAGCCTCGGCGTCTTTAGCGCCGGGTGGGCGGCACGGCGCGCAGCCACGACAAAGCTGCCCGTCGATACGTTAATCTTACGGGCATCCAGGGCGATTGCCAAATGACTGTTTGTCTGTCTGTGCGCCCGGCCTGAAGCGCACGCCTATGCGGCTTGTGACTCCAGATACTCCGCCACGCGGATCTTCTCCGGGTCCAGCGTGGGGAGCATGCGCTCGATCAGCTCGGCTTCGTCTTCGGGCAGCTCGTCCGCCTGGCGTGACAGCCGGTCGAGCCAAGACACCTCCTTGGGCGCAAGCGCAAACTCCCCGGCCCGATGCGCCTGGCGCAGCCGTGCCAGCGCGGAGAGCGCCGCGCGCCGCGTGCGTGCATAGGCGCTCGTCTCCTGGACGATCTCCCCGGCCAGCGCCACCACCACATCTGGGCGCAGCACCCACGCCTGCGGGTCGCGCGCCGCGTCCGAAGCGACAAACCAATCGCGCAGCGTGCGCGCCGCGTCCGGCCCCTCGCCCGCGGCCACATTCATCAGCCGGGTGGCATAGACCAACTGCTCCAGCGAGACGGTAGGGGCCATCTCGCCCAGCAGCTTGACATTCTGCACCGACTCGTTGCTCCACAGGTCCGCCGTCGCCTTGGCGATATTGCCCAGCGGCGATAGATGCGCGCAGGCCGCCTCGGCCCCTTCCAGCGCAATCGGATAGCCGGTGATCGCCTTGAGGTACGGCCCTTCATAGGCGCAGTCCTTGCTTGGCCCCAGCGCGCCGCGCTCAAACGCCACCAGGCTGCGCGGCACGGTCAGCACGCGCACCAGCGCCGCCCAGACGCGCGGCAGATAACGTTTCTCGGCCAGCATCATGGCCGTGTTGCCAAAGCCGCAGGCCGTATCGCCCGCC
>QEUY01000880.1 GCA_003577365.1 Chloroflexota bacterium
CGAGGTCTGAATCACGAGGAGAAGCAGTATGTCTGTCCAAGCATCGCCATCAGTCCAGCCGGTCGAAGGTTCGGATCGCGCACGGCGACAACGCACCCGCCGGCTGACCCTGGGCGGGGTGGTCGCCGGCATCGCCAAATATGGATTTCTGCTGCTGATGTCCTTCTCTTTCGTGCTGCCACTCTACTGGATGTTCACATCGGCGATGAAGGACGACTCACAGGTCTACACCGTGCCGCCCGTGTGGTTCCCGAACCCGGCCTACCCGATCAACTTCATCAACGCCTGGAACACCTACAACTTCAACCTCTACGCCTTCAACACCGTCGTGCGCTATGCGATCCCGGTATCGCTGGGGGTGACGCTCTCTTCGGCCATTGTGGCCTATGGCTTCTCACGCATCCCATGGAAAGGCCGCGACTTTTTCTTCTACCTCTGTCTGGCGACCATGATGGTTCCGTTTCAGGTGACCATGGTGCCGCTCTTTATCATCTGGAAAAATCTGGGGCTGGTCGATACCTATTTCCCGCTGGTGCTGCCGGCCTTTTTTGGCGCTCCCTATTTTATCTTTATGCTGCGCCAGTTCTTCATGACGCTGCCCCAGGAGCTTTCCGAGGCAGCGCGCATCGACGGCGCCAACGAGTTCGTGACCATGTGGCGTGTGATCCTGCCGCTCACCAAGCCCGCCCTGACAGTGGTGGCGCTCTTTGCCTTTCTCAATGCTTGGAACGACTACCTCGGCCCGCTGATCTATCTGCGCCAAAACAACCAATATGTGTTGGCGCTGGGCCTGGAAAACCTGCGGCGTACCGTCGTCTCGATCGGCGTCTCGGCCCTGGCCTACCCATATTTGATGGCGGTGAGCAGCGTGATCACGCTGCCGATCTTGATCGCCTTTTTTCTGGCCCAGCGTACCTTTATCGAGGGAATTTCGCTCACTGGGATCAAGGGCTAGGGGCGGGCCACCCCGTCCCCAAACTTGCCTGCTAGGCCACCGAAGCGGATGCGGGCGGGTCGCTGGCCGGGAAGGACCCCATAGAGGTCTCGTCCACCCAATCGACCTCGTCCGTCTCCTCTTCTGCCGGCGTCGCGCCAGAGGCACAGAATCCCTCATAGGCGCGCGATAACCCAGAGGACGCCTCTACCCCAGGCGCCAGGTCCAGCAGTTCGCGCGTGTGCGGCACAACCTCCAGCGCAAACTTGCGTATTTGATCTTCGGCATCTTCGCCCTCCATCAATAAGAACGTGTCGATGCCCACCTCCGTCGCAAGCTCGGCAAGCGACGCGGCCCACTGCTGCACGCTTCCCTGAAAGCGTATGTCGCTTCCCCTGTTGTCGATCGTCCCAGTAATAGCGCAAATGCGCCGGATCTCAGACGGCTCACGGCCCGCCGCAGCGGCGGCATCGTCGAGGTGCTTGCTCCATCCGGCCAGGTCGCCCAGGCGGCTCGCCGGGCCATCGGCGGCTATCCAGCCATCGGCCAGGCGGCCAGCCAGCGCCAAACCGGTTGGCGCATCGGCAGCCAGCCACACGCCGATGCGGTGGGCAGGTCTAGGCCCAGGCGGCAAATCAGCCCATTGCGCAAGCTGGTCTTGGGGACTGGCCGCGCGATCATTCCCCCACATAAAATGCATCGTTTGGACCGCCTCCGCCAGCCGCGTCTGCGCCTCGGCGTCCCCGGCTGCCGCCGTGCTGAGGCTGAGATCCAAGCGGCCGTTGGTCAGCAAATCCAGCGAGGCAGCCGCCTTGGCCAGCAGCGCCGGAGAGCGCAGCGGCCAATCCGCCAGATGGACAAAGAGAGAAATGCGTGAGGTGACCATGCCCATGGCGACCAGCAGGGTCCATGGTTCGTGATGGGCCGGATTGGCGGGGTCGGCCTGCACGCCGGCATAGTCCAGCTCCAGCGTTTCGGCCAGCGTGGCCAGCCGCAGCGGCCGCATGGCATCCGCCGCAAGCGGGGATGGACAAAAGCCAAATTGGAGACGTCTTCCATAGTTCGCCATCAAGCATGCTCCTTTCCACCCAAGGCGGCGCGCGCCGCATGACCCCGGCGAGCAGAAC
>QEUY01000011.1 GCA_003577365.1 Chloroflexota bacterium
TTCACGTTTGTTAAAGATTGAACCGTGCTTCACTTAGATACTTATCTTTGCTAGGCATCCAACTCAAGGCGGGATCAAACGGTGGATACCGTCCGATCCAGCCTTGAGTTGGGCGCCTAGCAAAGATAAGTATCTAAGTGAAGCACAGTTCAATCTTTAACAAACGTGAACCGTTCAGGGTTATTAAAATCATTCTGACGCAGTCGCTCCGCCGCGTGGAGCAGGTCATCCAGACAGGGGAAGAGTTTGTTGACCGCGACATTGTCCTTGAGATGACGCCAGAAGCGCTCGATGGGGTTGAGTTCCAGTGAGCAGTACTTGGGCAGCCAGAAGACGAGGACACGATGCTCAAAGAGACTGAGCGCGGCCAGGCTCTCGCCACTGGTGTGATAAGGCGCATTGTCCAACACCAGGACGCAGCGTCCGGTTGGAAACTGCTCGATGAAGAGATGTTCTAGAAAGGCAATGAAGGCGCGGCTGTTCTTCTTCTGGCTCATGCTCCAGGTCACTGTGTCGTCGGCCCAGTTGTAGGCGGCCAAGACGTGGTGGGTCTGCTGTACGCCGGGTGCGGGCACCAGCGGCTGTTGTCCTCGCTTGGTCCAGCAGGCGCGCAGCGGTGGATGCAGACTCAAGCTCGTTTCGTCCATAAAGAGCCGCCTGAAATCGTCTGGGCCTGCGTTTTTTTGAGCGCCTCGAGCGTCTCTTGCGCTTGCGCCTTGGCGAGGGGGTCTTGGCGGTGACGCAGGTCGTGCTTGGGCCGCCGCAGGACATAGCCATCAGCGCACCACCACCGAAACGGTCTATGGCATCACCAGTCTTGCCCTACAAGTGGCTCCGCCGCCCTGGCTGCTCCATTTCATCCACCAGTACTGGCAGATTGAAAATCGTCTGCACTGGCGCCGCGATGTCACCCTGGGCGAAGATGCCTGCACCGCCAGCCGCGGCCAAACCCCACGCGTCCTAGCGACGCTCAACAATGTGATTCTGGCCCTGGCCGACAGACTCGGCGTCACCAATCTGGCCCGCCCAGCAACGTATCTTCAACGCCCGTCCCATCGAGGCGCTCGACCTGATTCTTTATCCTATCTGGCTTTTGAAAAGCCCTGGAGGATGGAGGCAGATGATTGCACCGCCCCTGGCGCTATGCTATGATGGGTTAGGCTGGGCCGCGGCGCGCCTGGCCTTGAACCTGTCACAGCCGAGAGGCGCTGTATGCTACAGCCAAAGAGGTATCCTGAACTGTTGGGCAAGGCATTGGTGCTGGATGCCGACCCGTTCGTCACCCTGGCCGACGACGACGACCCCTGGATCGAGGGGCTGTTTATGGTGGTCTGCGTGGGGGCGGCCTTGGCGGTCGCCCACCTGCTGGGAGGGCTGCTGCGTACCGCCAGTCTGCCGCCCGTCGACGCCATGCGCGAGACGCTGTTCCAGGGCTGGCGCGCGTGGCTGGCTGCGAGCGGGGTCCCCGGTCCGGAGCTGGCAGCCGCCGAGTCCGCCTTTGTCAGCGCGTGGGATCGCGGCCTGGGGCTGATGGGGCTGCAGGGCGGGCCGGCCCGCGTCTTTTTTGCCCTCTTTGGGCCGCTGGCGCTGCTGGTACAGTGGCTCTTTTGGGGGGCGGTGAGCCACATCGCGGCCCGACTCTTGGGCGGGCAGGGCAAGCTGGCGCAGACCATGGGCGCGACTGCGCTGGTGGCTGCACCCCACCTGCTGGTGCTGCTCAGCGCCGTGCCCTTTGTGACGGTCAGCCGGCTGCTGCTGGCGGTGTGGGGCACGTTGATCGCCTACCGGGCGGTGGAAGTGGTGCATGACCTCCCGTGGCGGCGGGCGATGGTGGCCGCGCTGGTCGCGCCGCTGGCGCTGGCGGTGCTGTCCATGCTAGGGGTGGTCGCCGGGTTTACCCTGTTGGCGGGGTTGAGAGGGGGGATGCTATGAGCAGCAGTTTTCTGCGCGCCGACGGCAGCCTCGCGTCGCCGTCTAGCCCGCTCTCCGCCTGGCTGCCCACACGCCGCCAGATGCTGCAGGGCGCGCAGGCGCAGTTTGACCTGCCCGCGGCGGCGGAAGCCGAGGTCGAGCCTGGCCCCTGGAATACGTCGATGCGCCAGGGCATGGGGCTGGTGGTGGTCGCGGCGCTGGTCGCGGGCGCCCTGCCGGTTGTGTTGGCCTGGGTCACGGCGGCGCGACTGGGCACAGCTGTGCCGCTGGCGCAGGCAGCCGCCGCGGCCCATCTGGACCCTGTGGCGGCGCGCTGGCTGGCGCCGCTGCAAGGGCTGCTCGACCAGGTGCAACGACTGGCGGGGATGGAGCCGGCTTTCTTCCCCGGCTGGCTGGCGGCGCTGCTCAGCGCCGTGGGGGTGTGGATCAACTGGCCCTTGCGCTGGCTGGCGTGGTGGATCGTCTACGGCCTGGGGGTCATGGTCACCGCCAAGCTCTTGGGCGCGGGCACGACGCTCCAGCGTTTTTATGCGCTCACGGCCTATGCGGCGCTGCCCTTGATCCTGTTGGCGCTGGGGCCGATCCCCTGCCTGGGCGCGGCGGCGACGCTGATCGCGCTGCTGTGGGCAGTGATGGTCTATGTGGCGGCCACGCGCGCCGTCACCGGTTTCAGCCTGGCGCGCACGCTGGTCTGTGTGGCGCTGCCCGTCGCCCTGGGTGTGCTGCTGGCGCTGCTGACGCTGCTGGCCGGCGCGGTCACGCTGCTGCGGTTCAGCCTGTAGGCGTAGCTGCACGGCTGCCCTTTGGCCGTTCTCGACCGGCGCGCGCCGGTCGAAAGCGGCCGGCGATGCGCGTGGTCGACCAGACACCTCCTGGGTTTTCCTGGGGGGCCTGGACATCCTCTGAATACCCTCTGCAACAGACGACAAATCTCCTATCCTTTGCAGCAAAAATCACAGACGGAGCAAGCGCATGGACCGGATCGGCATTGGCATTCTTGGCGGGGGCGGTGTGGCCGCCGAAGGGCATCTGCGCGGCTACTTGATGGACTCGCGCTGCGCGGTGCGCGCCCTGTGGGACGTCGACGAGGCCAAGGCACGCGCCCAGGCCCAGCGGCTGGGCGCGGCGGATGCCGCTATCTACACCTCGCTCGACGAGTTTCTGCGGCGTGAGGACATCCAAGCGGTCTCGGTGTGTACGCCCGACCACCTGCACGGCGAGCATGCTCACGCCGCGCTGCGCGCCGGCAAGCATGTGCTGTGTGAAAAGCCCATGACCACCCGCCGCGCCGATGCCGCCCGCCTGGTGCAGGCTGTGCGCGAAACAGGGCTGGTCTTTGTGGCCGGGCAGATCGTCCACCACGACCCCTATCATCAGGCGATGGCGAAGGCGTACCGCGACGGCGAGATCGGCGAGGCGTGGCTGGCCGAAGGCGACTATATCTCGGATATGCGCGCCTACTATGGCCCCAACAGCTATACTCCCTG
Source organism: Chloroflexota bacterium (assembly GCA_003577365.1). Taxonomy (GTDB): domain Bacteria; phylum Chloroflexota; class Anaerolineae; order Caldilineales; family Caldilineaceae; genus QEUY01. Next base: position 3,420 of record QEUY01000011.1, read on the forward strand.
GCGCACCGATGCGCGCGCCCCACAGGATATCCTGCTCGGCGGCGGCTGTCATCCGCTGGGGGTACTGCTGTGGGCCATGCAGACGACGGTCAAACAGGTCTTTGCCTATGCCAACCACAAGGCCGAGCCAACGCTGCCCATCGACGACTGCTATGTGGTGTCGATGGTCTTTGAAAACGGCGCGCTGGGCAAGCTGATCGCCGCCTCCGGCAGCCGTGGGGCCGCGCCCACGGGGGGCCGCCTCGTCATCTATGGCACCAAAGGCACGCTGTGGGGGGGGCGTCTCTATCGCAATGACGCGCAGACCCATCGCAGCGAAGTGGTGCGCGACTTCAAGGAGGAGTTCAAAGACCACAAGCCCAAGGTGCAAGGCACGCTGCAGGTGCAGTATTGGGGCGAGCAGTGCAGCCACTTTCTCGACTGCATCGAGGGCAGGGCCGAGCCGTTGACCTCGGTGGTGGACGGGGCGCGCGTGGTGGCTGCGTTGGACGCGGCGATCGAGTCGGCGCGCACCAACCGCCCGGTCGACGTCGATAACGATTTCTAGACCGCTGAGTCTAGGCCATTGAGAGTGCCCGCACGCAAACGCGCCGTTGCTTGGCCGAAAACAATGTAAACGCGCGCCACCGGCCCAGACGTCTGGGCCGGTGGCGCGTGAAGGGCAAAGCGGCAGAATGCCTGTACGCGGTCCGGGTCAGTTCCCGCAGGGCGACACGTTGCGCCAGTTCGCCACCGTGTCGTCGACGGTCTGCGTGCCGTCCGCGCCATAGGCCAGCGTCAACTGCCGGTTGGCGACCTCGTCACACGCGCTGCCCTTTTCAACATAGTCCCAGGAGCCGAGCGCGTATTTGTACTCGATCTGGGTGCCCTCGACGCCGGCGAGCGTGATCGTCCAGTGGGTGGCGTCGACGCGCGCCAGCACGACCCCGCCGGGGTCCCACTGGGGCAGATTGCCCTCCAGCCGGTCCAAGAAACCGGCGATGTAGACCTGCCTCCCGGTGGCGTCGGTGCTGGCCGGGACGGTCACGTTAAAGACCAGGCTCACCGTGCGCAGCGCCGCCGTGGCACTGACCTCGGCGGAGTTGCCCGAACGGTTGAACGAGAGGTCGACCCCGCGCACGACATAATAGTAGGTCGCGCCTGACTCCACGTCGCTATCGATGAAGGCAGGCTCTGTCACCGTGGCGATGAGGGTGTACGGCCCATTGGCGGCGCTGCCGCGCAGCACCTCGTAGCCGTAGAGCGTGTCATCATCGGCCAGCGCATCCCAGACCAAGCTGATGCCGTCGGGCGAGGCCGCGGTCACCTGGAGGCCGGTGGGCGTGGCGGGCGCGGCCGTATCGCCGCTGCTGTTGACGGTCAGGCTGCCCGCCTGGTCTGGGCTGTAGCCGTTGTCGCTGCCGTCCAGGTCGGCGTAGACCCAGTCGCGCCCGTTGGTGGTGCTGTAGCGATAGGCGTAGTCAAAGATGCCGGTGGCGTCGGGCAGCAGGCTGGCGACAAACTCGTCGTTGTTGCCGGCGTTGGTATTAAAGACCGCGTCGACCCAGCTCCAGCTTTCGCCGGTGGGGTCGCTGCCATCCGGCCCAAAGCCGAGCTGCGCCTGCAGCGTGGGCGTCGCGCCGGGCTGATCGGTCACGCCGTCGATCCAGACCTGCCCGTAGACGTTGGCCGTGCGGTTGACCGCGCTGATCGTGTGGTCGAGCGTGGGCGGCCACTGCAAGTTGGACCAGCCGATGGTGTAGTGGGGCAGCGCGCTCACCTCGTTGGAATTGGCGCTCTCGTTGCCCGCGCCGTCGCGCGCACGCACGACATAGAAAGTGCGCTGCCCGTTGCGCAGGCCGGTGTCTGTAAAGGTCGTCTCCGTCGTCGTGCCTGCCTCGACAAAACCGCCCCCGCTGAGCGGGCTGCGGTAGACGGCGTAGGTCGCCGCGCCGCCCACGCCGTTCCAACTCAGGCTGACCTCGCCGTCGCCTTCGGCGGTCACGGCAAGCTGCGCTGGCGCGTCCGAAGGGGTCAGGTCGGCGCTGCCGGTGACCAGCACGACCGCGCTCATCGGCCCCACCGTGCTGGGCAGCGCGCCGCCGACGACGGTCGCCGCCTCCCCGCCGCTGCCCACCACCAGCGCCGGCTGCAGCGTCACCCCGTCGGGCAGATAACCGGCCACGGGGATCGGGGCCGAGTTGGCGGCGCTGCTGCGGTTGACGACGATCACCGCGGCCTGGTCGCCCGCCTTGCGGCCATAGGCCACCACCCCGCTGCTGTCGTCGGCCCACAGGATGCGCAGGTCGCCGTCGACAAGGGCGGGGGTTTGGCGGCGCAGCGTCGCCAGCGCCTGATAGTGCGCCAACAGGTCGGCGTCAGGCGACCCGCCGCGATCCGCCCAGGGGTAGGTGCGGCGGTCGTCGGGGTCGTCGTCGCCGGTCAGCCCGACCTCATCGCCGTAGAAGATGGTCGGCGCGCCGGGCACGGTGAACTGGATCAGCGAGGCGAGCCGTATGCGCTGCTTGCCCTCGGCCAGGTTGGCGGCGTTCAACTCCTTGTTCGCCGTCGTCTCTGTGCCGGGGGTCAGCGTCCACAACAGGCGCTCGGTGTCGTGGCTGTCGAGCAGGTTCATCAGCGAGTAGTAGGCGGCGTCCGGGTAATCTTCGCGGATGGCGGCCAGCCGGTTGGCGAACTCAGCAGGGGCCAGGATGCGCCCGCTGTCGGCAAAGCCCTTGCTGTCAAAGCCGCCCGGGGCGAGCAGCCCGATGACGGCGTCGCGCAGCCGGTAGTTCATGGTCGTGTCGGCGCGGTCGCCGCGCAGATAGCGCAGCAGCGTGCTGTCTTTCTGCCACAGCTCGCCGATGATCAGCGCGTCGGGCTTGGTGGCGCGCGCCACGCTGCGGAACTGCTCCCAGTAGCCGTCTGGGAACGACGCATCGCCCATCACGTCCAGCCGCCAGCCGCCCGCACCCTGCAGAAGCCAGTGGCGTGTGACGCTGTCGGGGTTGGCGATAAAGTAGTCCACCACCTCCGGGTTGCTTTTGTTGAGCACGGGGATGCTGTCGAAGCCGAACCAGCCGTCATAGTCCGCCGAGTTCGGCCCGGCGCTGCCCGCGCATTTGCCCGCACCTGCGCCCACCTCGCGGAAATAGAACCAGTCGCGATAGGGCGAGTCGAGGCTTTCGCAGGCGCCGTCAGCCGGGTAGTGGTGATAGCGGTCGAAAAAGGGGCTGTCCGACGAGAGGTGGTTGAAGACGCCGTCGAGCACGATACGCATGCCGCGCTGCTCGGCGTGCTTGACCAGGTTCTCCCAGTCCTTCTGCGTGCCGAAGTAAGGGTCGATGCGCAGATAGTCCTGCGTGTCATAGCTGTGGTTGGAGCCGGCGTCGAAGATCGGGTTGAAGTAGAGCGTATTGACGCCCAGCGACTGCAGGTAGTCGAGATTTTGATCCACGCCGCGCAGGTCGCCGCCAAAATAGTCGCGCCCGCGCGGCTCCTCCTTGGTGGGGCTGGTGTCAGGCGGGGTGTCGTCGAAGCGCCACGGACAGTTGAGCGTCCCATCGCTGTAGTTGCGGCAGTAGCCCTCCGGCGGCGTACCCCACGGCAGCGCCAGCGTCGGGTCGTCATAGCGCACCTCGCCGGTGCGCGCGTCGTTGTTAGAGCGACCGTTGCGGAAGCGGTCGGGGAAGATCTGGTAGATCACGGCGTTGCGCGCCCAGGTGGGGGCGCTGAAGGCCGGGTCATAGAACATCAAGGCGTAGCTGTTGTCGACCACCTCGTCGCTGGCCGCGCCCAGACCGCCGTCGAGCGCGGCGCTGTTATCGGCGTAGTAGTCGGTGTCGCTGCCGTCGCTGACGATAAAGCGATACCAGAGGTTGTTGGGCGACGGCTCATTCAGCGTCACTTCCCAGAAATCGCAGGTATAGCCCGCCGGGGCTGCGCCGTAGCAGTCCACGTCGCCGGCGGCCAGGGCCATGGGCAGGATGCGCTGGCTGTCGGCGTTGAGGTCAAAGAGGCGCAGCTTGACGGCGGTGACGTCGTCGTGGAAGGTGCGGAAGCGGATGCGGACCGCTTGGCCCGCGGGCACGGCGCCACCCGGCGTGCGGTAGAGCGGGTCGCGCGAGTCGTGGCGCAGCCCGTCCCATTCCACGTTGTTGTCCGGTTTTGGGCCAAGGCTGAGCACGTTGACCGCAGGGCTGTTGGTGGCCGTGTCGAGGCTGAAGGTGACGCGGTAGCCGCTGCCCGGCACGCTGAAGGGCACGTTGGCTGCGCCGCCCCCTTGGCCGTAGTTGGGGTTTGACCAGCTCTCGCCGGTGGCGACCTTGAATTCATAGTTGCCGGCGGGCAGCGCCTCGCTGACCAGGGTAAAGACGCCGTCGCCGTCGACATCGCTCATCAGGGTTTGTAGGCATTCCGGCTGCCAGTCCCCCGCACAGCCGAGTTCGCTGTTAAAGCTGCCGGGCACGGTGTAGATCGTGTTGCGCACGTCGTCGGCAATGTAGTGGGTCTTGTGGTCATAATAGAAGCGCACGCCGCGCGGTGCGTCTAGGCTGAGGGTGATGTTGGGGCCGTCCTGCTGAAAGTTGGCCCCGTAGTTCTCTCCCCAGCCGTCGTTGAGCGCAACCTTATACTCCCATGCGCCGGCGGGGAGGGCCGCCGCGACGAAGAGATAGACGCCGTTGCCCTGGGCGGCGAAATGCGCGCCCGCGCAGCCGGGGTCCCAATCGCCGCAGGCGTTGGCTGTAGCTTCGCTTTCCAGGCTGCCGGCCAGCGTGACGGCGCTGGGGGGCGGGGTATGCGAGGCCAACGCGCGCTGCGGCCCCAGGCTGACGAGCGGCGGACTCAGCAGGGCCAGGACGGTCAAGAGCCGCAGCAGAGAATGGCGTAGACGATCCAGCGCCATGGGTTACCTCCTTACAAATCAGCTATCTCCTACCGGGGAACGGCTCCCCGTATGCTCGATACTGTGTTGACTAAACATGTTTTGACCCCAACACATGTTTTGACCCCAACCGCGCGGCCAAAGGTCGCCAGCAAGACTATAGCACCCAAAGAGGCCCGGCGCAACGACCGGTTTTGGACCCCCGATGAACTCAGGAGAAAGCCAGGAGAAAACTGATTGACGCCGCAGCCAAAGTCTGCTAGGCTAGGGGGCAACAGCCACGGAATTGCGGCGGCTGTGTCTAGGCGTCTGAACCGGCCCGGCACAGCTAACCATCAGGACAACGCGCATCGCCCGCCTTTCCCGCCGGCCCCATCGAATTCCGTAAGAGTAAAGCCACGCCATCGACGCGTTACCGTATCGTGTGCAGGCCATCGCCTACCGGCGCTGCGGCAACAACTTGGAGACACCTGTGGCCCCTCAACTGCCAACCGGAGAGAGCAGGTCCCGAGGCGCTGTCCAACCGGCAGCGCCCGCCGAACGCTCGATCTTCCGGGCTGAGGCGCTCAAGCACTATCAAGAGAATCAGGAGAAAGTGGCGCTGCCGCCGACGGTGTCGCCCCATATCTTCCGGTACTTGTGGGGTCTCGCCGGGTTGACCGGTGTGATCGGGCTGCTGGTGGCCGGCTGGCCTTGGATCGGGGGCTGGGTAGCGAGCTTGGTATCTTGGTGGCTAGGCTGAGATCTACGCGAATATGAAGCGCGTCCCTGTCATCCTGCAAATGACTCCCCATGAGTGCGGCGCGGCCTGTCTGGCGATGGTGCTCAGCTACTTTGGCCGTGCCACCACGCTGACCGAGTGCCGCCGCTATCTGCACAGCGGCCGCGACGGCCTCACAGCGCGCGCCATTGCCCAGGCGGCGCGTGACCTCGGCTTGCGCGTGCGCGCCTTGTCGCTGGAACCGGCGGGGCTGGCGCAGGTGCGCGGGCCGGCCATCGTCCATTGGACCTTTGACCACTTCCTGGTCTTGGAGCGTTGGACCCCCCAGGCGGTCGAGGTGGTCGACCCGGCGGTGGGCCGGCGGCGGCTGTCGCCGGCAGAGTTCAACGCCGGCTTCACCGGGGTGATCCTCCTCATGGAGCCGGGCGCGGGGTTTCAACCCCGGCAGGCGCGCGGCAAACCCTCTTGGTACGGCTATCTCCGGCAACTGCTGCGCACGCAGGGCGCAGCCGGCATGATGGCCCAGATCCTGGGCGCGTCGGCCTTGCTCCAACTCCTGGGGCTGATCTTCCCGCTCTTTACCCTGATCCTGGTGGATATGATCTTGCCCAGCCAAGACCTCTCTGCGCTCAAGGTCTTGGCCGGCGGCATGGTCGTTTTGATAGTCTCACAACTGCTCTTCTCCTATCTGCGCAGCGCCGTGGCGCTCTATCTGGAGACCCGTCTCGACGTCGAGGTGATGCTCGGCTTCTTTGAACATATGTTGGCGCTGCCCTTCCGCTTCTTTCAAGAACGCACTAGCGGTGACCTGTTGATGCGGCTGGGGAGCATCTCGATCATCCGCGAGGAACTGACCGGGCAGACCGTGGCCGCGGTGTTGGATGCGGCGCTGGTCGTCGTCTATCTGCTCATCCTCTTGGTCTGGCAGCCGCTGTTTGGCCTGGTCGTGCTCGTCTTTGGGGCCGTGCAGGTCGCGCTCATGTTGGGGTCGACCCGGCGTCTGTATGAGCTGACCGAGCGCGACATCGCCGCCCAGGCGGAATCGCAGAGCTATCTGGTCGAGGCGCTCAACGGCATCGCGACCCTGAAGGTCTCTGCGTCCGAAGACCGTGCCCTGGGCCATTGGTCGAATCTCTTTTTCAAGCAGTTGAACATCTCGCTGCGCCGCAGCCACCTGGGGATGTTGATCGAAACCGGGCGCGATGCGCTGGATGCCCTAGCGCCCGTCGTCCTGCTCTGGATCGGCGCGCTGCGGGTGCTGGAAGGCGACATGAGCCTGGGGACGATGCTGGCGGCCACCACCTTGGCGATGTCCTTTCTGGGGCCGCTGGCGTCGCTGGTCTCCACGGCGCAGCAGGTGCAGCTTGTCGGCGCGCATCTGGAGCGGATCGCCGACGTGTTTGAAACGCAGCCCGAACAGGATGCGCGCGGCGTCTACGCCACGCCGCAGTTGACCGGGCATATCGAGGTGCGCAACGCCAGCTTTCGCTATCACCCCAACGCGCCCTGGGCGATCCGCCACTGTTCGGTGGTGATTGAGCCGGGCCAGAAGGTCGCCATCGTCGGGCGATCGGGGTCGGGCAAAAGCACGCTGGCGATGCTTCTGCTCGGCCTCTATCCGCTGGAGGAAGGCGAAATTCGCTATGACGGCTTGGCGCTGTCGCGGCTGAACTACCGGGCGGTGCGCAACCAGATCGGCGTCGTCTTGCAGGAACCGGCGCTGTTCAGCGGCTCGCTGCGGCGCAACATCGCGGCGCATGACCCGTCGCTGTCGCTGGAGGAGATCGTCGAGGCCGCCGACCTGGCCGCGATCCACGAAGAGATCGCCGCCTTGCCGATGGGCTATGAGACGGTGATCGCCCAAGGTGGGATTGACCTGGCCGGGGGGCAGCGGCAGCGGCTGGCGCTGGCCCGCGCCCTGGCCCACCGCCCGGCGATCCTGATTTTGGATGAGGCAACCAGCCATCTGGATGCCGTGACCGAGAGTATCGTGGATCAGAACCTGAGCGAGCTTGACTGCACACGCATCGTCATCGCTCACCGGCTGAGCACCGTCCGCAACGCCGATCTGATCCTGGTGCTAGAGGAGGGGGTCGTCGTGGAACGAGGCGTGCATGAGGAACTGTTGGCCCTCGGCGGTGTCTATGCCGCGCTCGTCCACGATCAGGAAATGACGTCCGACTCATATGCAGAAGACCCATCGTATCCGCATGTCGTTCGCTGACTAGTCTTTGAATGTCCAAGGAGGAGAATTATGCTGTTAGACCGAGTGATTCGAGCATGGAAAGATCCGGAGTATCGGCTCAGCCTGAGCGCTGAGGACCAGGCGCTCTTGCCGGAAAACCCGGCGGGGGCGATTGAGTTGACCGACGACGAGTTGGAGATGGCTGCCGGCGGTCACCGCCCGTCATCTAACTCGTCGGGCAGTTGGTCGAGCAACTCGTCGGGCAGTTGGTCGAGCAACCCCTCGAGCAATTCGTCCAACAGTTCTGCGCGCCGCCCGTCCGACAAGTCCTCGCGCCGCCCGTCCAACTCACGGTCGTTCCGGCCTCGCCCCAGCAATTCATGGCGTCGCCGGCGCTAAGCGGCCTGGTGCAGGGCATTGCAGTTAGGGCGGGGTGCGGGCCTTTTACACGCGCACCCTAGCCAAGAACGGGGCCGGCTTTAGACCGGCGTCACGGGCTACTGAGGGCACATCCGTCGCTTATCCGGCGGATGACCGGCCCCGTTCTTTACCTGTACGCTCGTCCGAACCACGCATATCCCATCCACCCGGACAAGGAGCGGCGCAACGCATGAAGGATGCGCAGTGGTTTGCATCTGCCCTCTGGTATCACGCGCTCACGCTGGCCGAACGCAACGCCCTCTGGTCTAGCGCCGCGGCGGCGCGGCTGTCGCCTGCCAGTGCCGCGCGCGGGCGGCAGCGGCTTGAACACTGGCAAGCGCAGCCCCCCTTTGCAGACGCCTCCCTCTTTGCCCAGCGGCTGGCCTTAGACGATGTCGACCCGGAGCGCCTGCCCGCGCTGCTGGGTGAGCCGGTGGAATCCCTGCAGGCGCGCGTCCCCCAGCCGCCGCCTTGGCTCACGGCGCTGGCCGAGGCGTTTGCCCGCCCCCAGCCCGAAGACGATCTGGATGCCGGCGCTCCGGACGGCGAGGATCTAGGCGATGATCGAACCGCCGATGACCCTGATGCCGGCGAGTCGGGCGCAGACGAGGAGGCGCAGGCCGCCGGCGCCGAATTTGGATTTCTTGAGCTTGTCCAGCCCTTGATCGACCAGGCCTGTGACCGTCTGCAGGCGGGCGTGGCGGCGCTGGCCGGGCGCGGGGGCGCGCTGCCCTTCGACCCGGCGACCGTCGAAGACCTGCTGTTGATGAACTTGCCCGACCCCCTGCTCATGCGCTTGAGCCGCACGCTGGTGTTGGAACTGCACGTGGCGCGCTTGCAGGGCCTGCTGCAAGGCGACACCCCCGAAGCCCGTTTCGACAGCTTTGTCGAGCGGCTGCGCCGGCCCGATGTGGCGCTCGCCATCCTGGCCGAATATCCCATCCTGGCGCGCCAAGTGGCGCTCTGCCTCGACCAGTGGGTCACGGTTTCGCTGGAGTTCCTCGCCCGGCTGTGCGCCGACTGGGACGCGATCCGGCGCACATTTAGCCCCGGCGCTGGCCCTGGGCTGTTGGTGGAGCTGACCGGCGGCGCGGGCGACACGCACCGCGGCGGGCGCTCCGTGATGATCGCCGAGTTCGAGTCGGGCTTCCGGCTTGTCTATAAGCCCAAGTCGCTGGCGGTGGACGTGCATTTTCAAGAACTGCTGGGCTGGCTCAACCGCCGCGGCTGCCAGCCGCCCTTGTCCACCCTCGCCATGCTGGATCGGGGGGAGTATGGCTGGGTGGAATTTGTGGCGCGCCGCGGCTGCAACAGCGGCGACGAAGTGGCGCGCTTCTATCAGCGTCACGGCGCGTATTTGGCGCTGCTCTATGCGCTCAACTCGAACGACTTTCACTATGAAAACCTGATCGCCGTGGGCGAAGAGCCTGTCCTGATCGACCTGGAGACGCTCTTGCAGCCGCAGTTCGACCGGCTGGACGTGAGCCGCGCCGAGTTGGCCGCCGAAAAGCTCATCGTCGATTCGGTCATGCAGGTCAACCTTTTGCCGCTGCGCATGTGGTCGAGCGAGGGCTATGCCGGCATCGACATCAGCGGGCTGGGCGGGGCCGCCGGCCAGCTTTCCCCCGACCGGCTGCCCCAACTGACCGGCAGCGGAACCGACGCCATGCGCTATGAGCGCCGGCGTATCGAACTCTCCGGCGACTCGCACCGCCCGACGCTGCGCGGCGCCGAGGTCGACGCCGCCGGCTATCTGGAGGAAGTGGTTGCCGGCTTTGCGCGCATGTACCGGCTGTTGATGGCGCAGCGCGCCCAACTGCTGGCGGACGATGGCCCCCTGCGCCGTTTCGCCCAAGATGAGATCCGCGTCTTGCTGCGGCCCACGCGCACCTATGACCAACTGCTCTTCGAAAGCTTTCACCCCGATATGCTGCGCGACGCGCTGGAGCGCGACCGCTTTTTGGACCGCCTGTGGGTGGCCGTCGCCGAGCGCGGCTATCTGGCGCGCGTGATTCAAGCTGAACTGGCAGACCTGCACCAGGGCGATATCCCGATCTTTACGACGCGGCCGGCGTCGCTCGATCTGTTTGGCGCATCGGGCGCGGGCATTGCGGACGTGCTGGTTGAAAGCGGGCTGGCGATGGTGCAGCGCCGTTTTGAGCAGTTGAGCGAAGCGGACCTGGAGCGGCAGGTATGGTTTATCCGCGCCTCGTTTGCCACGCTGGCCGCGGAGGGGGCCGCCCAAGAATGGGCATCCGCGCCTCTCCCGCCGCTGCCCGCGGGGGCGGTCCCAGCCAGCCGCAGCCGGCTGCTGGCGAGCGCCCGCGCCGTTGCCGAGCGGCTGGCTGCCACGGCGATCCACGGCGAGGAGGATGCCTCCTGGATCGGGCTAGGGCGGCTGGAAAATCAGACCTGGGGCATTCGCTCGCTGGGCGTCGACCTCTATGGCGGCATCCCAGGCGTCGCCCTGTTTTTGGCCCATGCGGGCGCGCTCCTGGAGGAAAAACAAACTACGGCCCTGGCGCGGCGCGCCGTGAACACGCTGCGCTGGCAGACGGACCTGCTGTCTGCCGGCATGCCCGCGCTCGGCGCATGGTATGGCTGGGGGGGCGTCCTCTACACCTATACCCATTTGGCCGCGCTGTGGCACGACCCCAATCTGCTGGGGCAGGCCGCAGCGACGGTGGACCTCCTCGCCGCGCAGATTGCCCAGGACGACGTGTTTGACGTTGCGCGCGGCGCTGCCGGGGCGATCCTGGCGCTGCTGGCGTTTCACCGCCACACCGCGTCCAGCCACGCGCTGCGCGTGGCCTGCGCCTGCGGCGATCATCTGCTGGGTGCGGCGCAGACCGGCGACCAGGGGTTTGGCTGGGCGCTGCCCAGCGCGGGCGCGGCCCCGCTGGCCGGGTTGGCGCACGGCGTTGCGGGGATCGCCTGGGCGCTGTTTGAGCTTGCGGCGGCAACCGGCTTTGCGCGCTACCGGGACGCGGCGCAGCAGGCGATCGAACACGAACGCAGCCTTGCCGCCGTGCCTACAGGGGCACAGCCGGGCCTGGGCGTCTCTGCGGACGGCCTGCCGGACCGCCCGCTGAACGACCCTGCGGCGGCGCTACAGGTCGGGCTGGCGCACTGGGGGTTGAGCGGGTGTGTCGATGCGCCTTGGCTGCGCGACGCGCTGCACGCACACCTGCGGATGGCGGCGCACAGTGCCGCTGGGCAGCCGCATGCGCTGCTGGGGGCCATGGGCGCGCTCGACCTGCTGATGCTGACGGGCGAGCGCTGGGGCGGCGACCGGCTCCCCTGCCAGGCAGACGAACTGGCGGCCCGCCTTGTCGCCGGCAGCGCCCGTGACGGCTGGCGCTGTGCCACGCCACAGGCCGTCGAGACCCCTGGTCTGATGTTGGGGCTGGCGGGCATTGGCTACCAACTGCTGCGGCTGGCCGAACCGGCACGCGTGCCCTCGGTGCTGGCGCTTGCGCCCCCCGCCGGGTGAGCGGCTCTACTCGTTCCGATCCCCTCTTGACCAGGTTTGCCGGATCATACAGCTTCAGGCTTGTTGCCCGCGCCAGAGCGCCAGGCCCAGCCACAGATACCACGCGGGGTTGACCAGAAAACCGGCCAGCAGCACAGGCGCCAACAGCAGCGG
>QEUY01000881.1 GCA_003577365.1 Chloroflexota bacterium
CGCTGCATTGTGTTGCCTCCTCATAGCTCCGAGCCAGAACGTTCGTAGTCTAGCACAACTTTGCATAAAATAAAAAGCGCGGGCGCAAGATGTCATATGGGTCTGTGGTATACTCCGGCTATGAGACCATCCCATACTGCTGTGCCGCGCGCAGAGGTGTCCGCGGCCGTTCCGCCCGACCTCTATGCGTTTACGCTCGACTTCTTTGCCTTTTTCAACGCGCCGGTGCGCCGGCTGGACCGGCGCAAACAGGGGGCGCTGGAGGTGGACCTGCCGCCGGAACTGGCCGATTACTTTGGCAAGCCGCAGCTCCGGCTGGCCTTTCACCACGCCGGCCTGGGCGACGAGTTTGAACTGGTGGCGCATGGCAGCCGCTTGTTCGACCGGATGCAGGCGCTGCTGGCGCAGCGCGGCGCGCTGACCCTCTTGGCCCTGCCCAACCGCCATACGGGCAGCGAAGAACTGATGCACGCCGTCAAGCCGGTCAACGCCAGCATCACCGGCCTGAAGCTGCACGAGCAGGCACGGCCGCTCTATGTCTTTAACTGGCGCATCACCTATCGCGCCGACGACAAGCGCGAGGAACTCTATACCGTGGTGGTGGACGAGCAGGGCGAGCGGCTGCCCCTGGCCGGCGCGGGGCAAGATGCGCCGGATCCGGGCGCGCTCGACCTCGACACGCTGCTGGCCGATGCCCAGCCCATCGCGCCGGAGATGGGGCCGGACGGGCTGCCGTTGCCGCCCAGGCTGCCTGCCCTGAGCCAACTTGTGCGCATGGCCGAGACGGCGCGCAAGTATGCGATCTATCATGCTGACCTGCGCTGTGTCAGCCATGAGGCGGAGATTTTGCCGCGGCTCTATCAAACGCTCAACCGGCTCACCACCTATTACGGCCAGCAGATCCAGGAAGTCTACGACAGCCACGACCCCACGGGCGAGAAGCGCCGCGGGCTGGAATTGGACCTGGAGCGCAAGATCGCCGAGGAGGTGGAAAACCACCGGCTGCGCGTCCAGGTGACGCTCTATAGCTATGCGCTGTTGCAGACGCCGGTGGCCGTGGCCGATTTGACCCTGAGCGACGGCAAGCGCGAGGCCGCGCTGCAACTGGTGCGCAACCGCTACACCGGCGCGATCCAGCGCGCCGTCTGCCATGCCTGCGGCCAGGCGACGACCAGCGTGGCGCTGGACCAGGCGGGTCATCTCTGTTGCGATGCCTGTATTCGCCAGTGCGCCACCTGCCAGGAGATCGTCTGCGCCGAGTGTGGCGTGGAGCCGTGCCCGGTCTGTGGCGCGGGCAACTGTGCCACCTGCGGCCGCGTCTGCTGGGCGTGCGGCGGCCGCGCCTGCGCCGGCCATGTGCAGCCCTGCCCGGTGTGCGGCGACACAGTTTGTCTGGTCTGCCAGGCCGCCTGCAGCCACTGCGGCAAGGTGCAGTGTCGCAGCCACCTGCGCGCCGACGGCGTGGCCGCGGCGGACGGCAGCCACCCGTTGATCTGCCCCGACTGTGCGGTGCGCTGTCCTGGCTGCCGCCAATACAGCGTCGAGCTGGGGGTGTGCAGCAGCAGCGGGCAGCGCTTCTGCGCCAACTGTCTGGTCACCTGCGCCGGTTGCGGGCGGCAGGTGGGGCCAGGCTTTTATGAAAAGGGCGTGGGCGGCAAGGCCTACTGCCATGACTGTCTGGTCGAATGTCCCACTTGCCACGCCCTGACGGCGGAGACGGCGGCCTGCGCTATCTGCGGCACGGCGGCATGCAGCGCGTGCAGTTCGATCTGCCGCGTCTGCGGGCGGCGGGTCTGCGCCGAGCATATCCGGCGCTTTGACGGTTGCAGCCATCTGGTCTGCACCGAACACAGCGCGACCTGCGCCTATTGCCGGAGCGAGGTCTGCCCGGTCTGTCTTGAGGCGTGTGCGATCTGCGGCCAGTCCCATTGCGATGAGCACAGCGACATCTGCCGCCGCTGCGAACAGGTCTACTGCCGGGCGTGTGTCAAAGAGTCGGGGCTGTGTCTCACCTGTGCCGGGCTGGAGCGCGATGGCGTGCCGCTGGACCTGAGCGCCGA
>QEUY01000882.1 GCA_003577365.1 Chloroflexota bacterium
CCGCTGCTTTCGGGCCTGCTCTATTCAGGGTGGGACGGGAAGCTGAAACAGGTTGGGACTCACTGGCAAGCTGCGAAGGGTAGCTACCACTATGTGTTCAATGCCTATGACGGGCTGAGTACGCCTTTGTGGCACAAAAAGGCAAGTTATCTCGATGCTGCGGTGGCCAACCTCTTGCTGCGCAAGCTCAAGCACACCTTTGACTATGCCACCTGGCAAGAAGCCGTAGACGAATTTTCCAAAGACCTGGACTAACAAAAACGGCTGATCAGCGCCCACCTTCGCCAACTTGAAACCATCATGGACAATTTAGTGATGAGCTTGGGCGCGGCGACCTCGCCCGATCTCGTAGCCGCCGTTGAGCGCAAATATCTGGACGCCCAGGCAGAACATGACCGGCTGACCCAAGAGCTGGACACCATCTGTGCCGGCCTGGCTGATATGGACAAGATTAAGGCACTCAAAGACTCCTACTTGCAGGTGCTTGACGAGTGGGACGCCATGGAATCTGATGCCAAGCGTGAAATACTACATATCTTTGTTGATAAGATCGTGGGTACCAAAATTGACAAGGGAGTCATTGACCTCGCGGTGTCCTGGACTGACACATCCTTTGACCATCTCCGTCTCCCGCGCGTCACCTCCTCAGGCACGGTGTGGCTTCCGCAAGAGATAGATCTGTTGCTGAGCCTGACGGCGCGTGGCGCAACCCAAGTTGAGCTGGCGCAGGCGTTTCCCGATAGGACGTGGCGGAGCATTTATAACAAATACACGGCGCTGACCAAAGCACCGCTTGATCTGCGCAAGAATCACCCTATCGGCAGAGACGAAACCTACCACCAGTATCTCAACCGTGTTGGCCAGCCGAGTACTAATACTAAAGGTAGTTCGCCAACCTGCTGATCGTGCCGGTGCAGCCTTGGATCATGACCTGGGGCAGCGCGGGCGTGGCGCTCGGCGTCGCCGGTCTGACCCAGGCGGCGCAGGTGGCGCTCTGGGTTCTCTGGCTGGGGCTGGCCTGGACGGTACAGGTGGTGGAGCGGGTAGCGGCGCTGCCCGGCGCACAGGTAACGGTGGCGGGGTTCGATGGGCGCGGCCTGGCGTTGAGCTACGGTTTGCTCGCGCTGCTTTTGGCCCCGCAGCGCGTGACCGGGGGAGGCCGCGCCGCGCTGGCGTGGATGCGCCGCGCCGGCAGCGCACGGCGGCCGCTGCCCGCGCTCAACGCCGTGCTGGGCGTGGCCGCGCTGCTCGTCTGGTGGGCCGTGCTTGCACGGCCCGACGGACGGCTGCACGTCTGGTTTCTCGACGTCGGTCAAGGCGACGGCATCTTGATCCAGACGCCAAGCGGGCGGCAGGCGCTGATCGACGGCGGGCGACATCCAGCGCTGCTGCTCTCCGAGTTGGGCGCGGTCATGCCCTTTTGGGATCGCGACCTAGATCTGCTAGTGCTGACCCACCCCGACGGCGACCACATGGACGCGCAGGTCGAAGCGGCGCGGCGGCTGACCGTAGGCCAAGCAGTGACGAGCGCGCCCGCCACGGCGCAGACCGAGGCCGCGGCCTGGCAGGCGGCGCTCTCCGCACGCGGCACACCGCTGAGCACGCTGCACGCCGGCGGCTGGATCGACCTAGGCGACGGCGTGGCGCTGTGGGTGCTGTGGCCGCAGCCAGGGGCAGGCGGCGGCGAGGAGGCGGGCAACGAAAACTCGTTGGTGCTCAAGCTGGTCTATGGCGATTTCAGCGTGCTGCTCACCGGCGATGCGGGCGTGAAGAGCGAAGCGCGCTGGGTCGCCGGTGGCGCGCCGCTGGCGGCTACGGTGCTCAAGGTGGGCCATCACGGCAGCGCAGGCAGCACCGGCCCAGAATTGATCCGCGCGGTCAACCCCCGCCTGGCCGTCATCCAAGTCGGCGCGGGCAACCGCTATGGACACCCGGCGGCTGCCGTGTTGGAGACGCTGGCGGGGCGCTCCGTCCTGCGCACCGACCAAGCCGGGCGCATCCACATGATCTCCGATGGCCGCCAGATGACCTATAGCGTGGAACGGGC
>QEUY01000883.1 GCA_003577365.1 Chloroflexota bacterium
GGTGACCTGGAGCGTAGACCGGTCGCGCCATCTGATCCGCTGCGCCAACTATATCCACCGCGACCCGATCTTCCGCGACCTCTTTGCCAAGCTGGAAGCCAGCCAGGGGCAATAATCCACCCTCGCCAACGACGACCGGCGCTGAATTCTCAGAACCAACGCCGGTCGTTTTATCTTCAGGCTGCGGCGCGCCCTAGATGGCCTTGCCGTTCTCCATCATCTTTTTGAAGCGGTGCAGGTCCTCCTGGACCTGCTGCCGCGGCTCTTCGCCAAAGAGCTTGGCGACCGCCGCGCCGACTGCGCCGCCGGGCGGATTGTACTGTAGCTCGACCCGCACTTCGCTGCCCTGCCCGCCGGGCAGCGCGTTGAAGTGAACGGCGCCGGCGTTCTCGACACCGGTCCCCTCGCGCGAACGCCAGGTGATCAACTCGTCGGGGCGGTCGGCCACAATCTCGGCATCCCATTCGACCGTCGTCCCCGCAGGCGCTTTGGCGACCCAGTGCGAATGGCGCTCGTCGAGCACATCTACCCGCTCAAGATGGCGCATGATCTGCGGCAGGTTGCTGAAGTCACGCCAGAACGCATAGACCTGGGTGACCGGACGCCAGATCGTCACCGTCTCCGTCACATGGATGCCGTCCTCCTGGAGCCGCTGCCCCATGGGCAAAGGGTCCGTTATAGGCAGTGAGGACAGAGAGTTCACCGCAAAGGACGCAGAGGGCGCAAAGGCCAGAAGAAAGGCAGTAGTGAGATAGCTACCCGCGCAGCGCCAGCCCGCCGACGACACTCTGCCCCAGCGCGCCCGCAATTCCCAGCAGGACGATCAGGCCGATGGACCAGGCGATACGCCGGATGAGAGGGCGGTTCTGCGACTGCATCACCAGCGGCATGCTCACCACGACACTGGTCAGCGAGGCGATGACGGCGCATACTCCCGCCACGGCGGGCGAGATCAGCGCCTTCGAGCTTAACCCGGCCACCGCCGCCACGGTGCTGGCGCTGGAAAAGAGACCTCCAAACAAGCTCACCACATAGATGCCGATGTGGCCAAAGGCGCGCTGGGCCAGCGCCCCCGCCAGTTGGATGAGCAAAAGGAGCGCGCCAAACTTCAACGCCGTGCCCAGCGAAAAGGGCGATTCAAGATGCAGGACAGGTGTATCGCCCGACGCCATAGGCTGTGGGCGGCGAAAGCCAAACGCCAGCCCCACACAAGCCAGCAGCATCAGCGCCAGCGTCGGCAGCGCCAACCGGAGGGCGGCGGGTGCGAGGATCGCCAGCAAGACGCCGTTGCGGATCACCATGGCTGCCGAGGCCAGCAAGATGCCGCGATAGGCCACGGCCAACATTTGCCCCTGCGTCTCGCGCACGCGCAGCGCCAGTTCCCCTACCGCCACGCTGCTGTTCACCAACCCGCCCAAGAAACCGGTCAATTCGATGCCGCGTGCGCCATAGAGCTTTAACAGGATGTAGTTGACAAAGCCCAACCCCGCGATCAGGATGATCGTCACCAACACCTCGCGCGGGGCGAAGATCTCCCAGGGGTCTACTGTGCCTTCGGGCAGGGCGGGGTAGATCACCAGCGCCAAGATGGCGAGCAGGATCGCCGAGCGCAGTTCCACATCTTTTAGCCCGATGCTAAAGCCGGCCAGCGGCTCCTTCCAGGTGAGGAGCGCGCTCGTCATCACGGCGACGGCCGCGGGCGTCAGCGTATGCCCCTGCCCGCACAAGATACCCGCAAACCCGACCACCAGAAATGCCGCCGAGGTCGTCAGTTCCGTGCTGTGTTTGGGGCGCAGCAGCGTCTGCACGTTGAGGAAAATGACCAGCAGCCCCAGCAGCGCGGCGCTGAGCAGAGCATAGTTTTCGCCGAGCAGCCCGCCCAGCCCCCCCAGCAGCCCGGCGAAGCCAAACGTTCGCACCCCGGTTTTCTTGCCGCGGCGCTCGCGCTCGATGCCGACGAACAGGCCGATCGCCAGCGCCAGCAACAGCCGCGATAAGGTCGATTGATAGGGCCAATGGGCGATTGGCGGCACGGGTTACCTCCA
>QEUY01000884.1 GCA_003577365.1 Chloroflexota bacterium
ACGTCGGCGGCGTGGCGCGCCTGGCGGATGGCCTGGGCCGCGTCCAACACAGCCTGGCGCAGCGCGTCGGTATAGGGGATCTGTAGTGTGGCGTCGGCGTAGCGGAGCAGCCCATAGGGCGGGCGCGCCTTGTGCGTCTCTTCGACCAAGAGACAGTAGGCCGCCAACTGCAAGAGATGGCCGGCAGGCGTCACCGCGGGCTGCGTGCGGCTCTTGACCTCTACGGGGACCAGCCGCGCCTCGCCCGCGGCCTGCACGCGCACCAGGTAATCCGGCTTGCCCACCAGCCCGTAGCGACGGCTGATCAGCGGCTTCTCCACGGTCTGCCATACGCCCGTGTCGCTGTAGACCACCTCGCCCACAGGCAGCCCGGTCTGGGCGCGGGCGCGGCTGCCCCAGATACGCACCGCGACCCCCGCCAGCAGCAGGATGATACCCAGGCCGAGAAAAATCCAGAACATGTCAAACCGCAAAGTCGCAAAGCACGCAAAGAAGAAAGCAGATAGGAAAGCTGAGAGCCTCTGTCTATCCTATTTTCCCCTTTAGTCTTAGCGTTCTTTGCGTCCTTTGCGGTGAATCCCTCTTACCGTTTTTCCTCGAACAACTCCAACACATTGCCGTCCGGGTCGAAGAAGAAAGCGATCCGCACCTCGCCGGCATCCACCGGCGCGCTGCGGATACGCACCCCTTTTTCCACCAGTTCGGTATAGGCCTCGTCCACGTTGTCTACCAACAGCGCCACATGATCCCAACCGCCGGTGGGCTGTGTGTCTGCCGTGGCCTGCTCGCGGCCGATCAGCTCAATCGTCGTGCTGCCGATGTCGATAAAAATGATGCGCTTGTCATCCCAGCGGCGCACGATCGGAAAGCCCAGCGTCTGGGAATAGAACTGCTCCATTGCCTCGAAATTGGGCGTGCGCAGCGCGACGTGGTGGGTCCCCTTCAGCTTCATCACGATTCCTTTGCTCTTTCGGCAGATTGGCGAACTTAGGCAGAGACCAGCTCGTCGGCCACGCTGACCTCCTGGCCGGCGGCAGCGGAGCGCATGATGCCGTCGATGATGCGCACCGCGGTCAGCGCCTGGCGCGGCGTCACGATCTCGGCGCTGGGGTCGCCGTCCAGATAGCGCACAAAGCTTTCGATCAGCCGCGGGTAGGAGCCAAGCGTATCCGGCGGCACGTCGACTGCGATCTTGGCCTGCTGGCCGTTTAGGGTTGTGTAGAGTTCCACCGAATCACGGTTGCCGACCGAGGCGCCGCCGTTTGTGCCGTAGATCTCGGTGTAGAACTGCTCCGGCAGATGGGTCGCCCAGGCGACCTGGAACTGCAGCACCACTCCATTGGCAAAGCGCACAAAGGCCCAGCCCAGGTCGTCCACGTCAAAGCGCGCGTTGGCGGTCGGCGGCAGGATGTCGCTGCCCCAGCCGCCCAAGCCCATGGCGCGCGGGCCGAACTTGCCAAACAGCCCGCCGCTCACCGTCACCGGCTGCGGATAGTCCATCAAAAAGAGGGCGCGGTCCAGCGCGTGGATGCCGATGTCGAGCAGGCTGCCGCCGCCCGCCAGGTCTTTGTTGGTGAACCAACTGCCATAGCCGGGGATGCCGGCGCGGCGCTGCCAGACGGTGCGCGCGGCGTAGATGTCGCCAAAGAAACCGGCGTCGACATGCGCCTTGGCGGCGCGCATCGGCGCAGACCAGCGATAGTGCGTACCCACGGTGAGCGTGCGCCCCTGCTGCGCGGCGACGTCGAACATCTCCTTGGCGTCGACATAGGTCAGCGCCAGGGGCTTTTCGCACAGCACATGCGCGCCCGCTTGCAGCGCGGCGATGCTCATCGGCTTATGAAAGACATTGGGCGTCGCCACCACCACGATATCGGGCTGAACCTCGGCCAACATCTGCTCGTAGTCTTGATAAGCATGGGGGATGCCCGCCTCGACCGCTACCGCTTGGGCGCGTTCCTCGTTGACATCACACACGGCCACCGCCTCGGTGTTGGCGATGCGCTGAAAGGCGGGGATATGGCCGCGCTGCACAATGGCGCCC